>NZ_JAMBOC010000002.1:0-300000 GCF_023715405.1 Solibacillus isronensis | reverse complement strand
GGTGCACCAGGTCCAGTACATCCCGGTCCACAGTAACGATAACCAGGGAAGCAGAACCCCGTTGCAGGACGTCTCATCATCCCACCTCCTTTTAGTAGGGGTACCATATAGTATGTTCACCTAATAAGAAGAGGAGGGCAATTCTATTGATTTCATCATAAAAACCCTTACTTTACACTAGCAGACTTTACGGGTGAAACCGAAGATTCGGCTACTTTCAATACTGCATTAACAAGGACATCCGCACCTTTTGAACATTCCTCGTAGGAAGTATATTCGTCTTCACGGTGACTGTAGCCTTTTGCACTTGGGACGAAAATCATCGTAGAAGGAATGTAACCGGCGATAAATTGAGCATCGTGGCCGGCACCGCTGAACATATGATGGCGTGAAAGCCCGAGTTCATCTGTACTTGCTGCTACAGCATGAACAACTTCCGGTGCGAAATACACCGTATCCCGGCTCCATAGCTTTTTGTAGCTCAGCTCGCAATTTTCGATTTCTTTCGGAAGGTCAAAAATAATTTGCTCCACTTGCTGAATGACTGCCGGGTCTTGGTGTCGGGATTCCAACGAGAATGTTACGCTGCTCGGGATGACCGTATGAATATTCGGGTAGGCATTGATGCGTCCGATCGTATAAACAAGATCTTCAGGAAGCTGTTTTAATTTATTTTGTAGGATGGAAATGATTTGCATTGCGGCAAACATACTGTCTTTACGCATGGAAATAGGGGTAGTGCCCGCATGGTTCGATTCGCCGGTTAATGTAATGTCATAGCATACCATGCCAAGAACGCCTTCCACGACACCGATCTCTTTTTTATAATGTTCCAGCACGGGACCTTGTTCAATATGAAGCTCCAAATAGGCATGAGCCTCTGTCAGACGGTTTGCGACATCGCCTTCATAGCCACTTTCTTTTAGGGCTTGTTCAAATGTTACCCCTTTACGATCCGTCGAAGCGAGCATCTTTTCCTTTTCGAATTTTCCTGAAAGTACACCTGAAGCCATTAATGACGGTTCAAAACGTGCACCTTCTTCATTTGTGAAGTTTACGATCGTGATAGGGTGATTCAGTTCGAGTTTTTCATCAATAATCGTTTGGACAGCTTCCAGTGCAGTTAAAACACCTAGCACTCCATCGAAGCGTCCGCCTTTAATGACTGAATCCAAGTGTGAGCCGATGACAATCGGTAAATTATCGGAGTTGGAAGGAAGTGTTGCATACATTGTGCCCATATCATCAACCGTTACGATCATACCTAGCTGTTCGCAAATTTCCTTAAACTTGTTGCGGGCGAGAATATCTTCGGGAGATAGGCTTAAACGTGTGACACCATTATTTTCTGTTGCCCCAAATTGGCTAAATAAATTAATAGTGTTTTGAAGTCGTTCGCGGTTTGTTTTTAACATAAAATTCCCCCTTAAATTCAATAATATATAAACATTAGCACTAGCATATAACAAATTAATATATACTTAATGTAAAATGATACAATAATTGTATGGACGAATTGTTAATGATAGGGGGCTGCTTATGTTAACCGTAAAAGAAGTTCTAAATCGAAAATACTTTGAATCAGCGAAGGTCGTCGCAGGTCAAACTGGCTTAAGCCATGCGATCAAATGGATTCATATATTGGAAGTTACCGATGTGAAGCAGCTGATAAAAGGAAATGAGCTCATTCTGACAACGGGCGTCATTTTAAAAGATAATGAACAAGGCTTTCTGAATTTTGTAAGGCAGCTTAATGAATTAAATGTAGCCGGGCTGTGTATTGAGTTAGGTATGTACATTCAAACGATTCCAGAAAGTGTCATTAAACTGGCGGATCAACTGGATTTTCCGCTCATCGTTTTTCAGGAAATTGTCCCGTTTGTCGGCATTACGCAAGATTTGCATACAGCGATCATTCATCAGCAATACGATATTTTAAGGCAGCTCGAAGATTACTCCCAGAAGATTAACAACTATGTTCTGAAGGTGAATGACAAAGTAAAGATTTTGCAGTATATGCAAAAGTATTTGAATGTGGATATTTATTTTGATGTGAAAAAAGGAACAAGTCTCGCAATCCCGGATAAAAAGATTGAAAATTGCAAAAAGTATATTGATCGTTTAGGTAGTAAACATAAAGCGAAGATTGAAGTGAATTTATTTGACCAGTTGTACGGTACTGTCTATATATACTCCGAAAAAAGAGAAATGACGGAGTTGGATTTGCTCATTTTGGACCGCACTGTTGTCACACTGTCACAGTTTATTTTAAGAGATTTATATATTGAAGAAAAACTCGAAAGCGAAAACCGAAAGTTCTTTGAAAAGTGGCTTGAAGGTGAAAACAGCGATGATGAGCTGCTTTATTTTATCGAGGAAATTGATCAGAAGTTGAAGCATAACGGCTGGATGGTTATGATTCATCAGCTCAGAAGGAAAAATGCGAAAAAAGATTTAACGAATTACAAAATCAATCTTCGTCAGGCATTGCAGAAGGAAGGGTTTTACACATTTATTGTCGAGCAGTCCCAATATTTGATTTTCATTGTAAACGATCTGGCGCAAGGGGCTACGTATAAAGAACGGATGAACCGCGTGATGAATGAGATGATCCAGCAAAATAAACAGGACATGCTTATTGCAGTTGGAAAATATGTTTCGCATTACAATGAATTGAAAGAAAGCTATCAAACAGCGCAGGAAACCCTTCAGATCAGGATGAAACATATGGAGCATTCATATTTCTACGATGAACTGGTGCTGTACCATATGGTGAAAGTTCTGCAAAACAACAGCAGTCTTATGCAGGCGGCGAAGGAAAAAATCGAAAAGCTCAGCCAGTATGACAGCAAGCACAATGCGAATCTGATCCAAACGCTTGATGTGTATTTTCAGTGTAACGGACTAAAAAAGGAAACAGCCGAAAAACTGTTCATCGTCCGCCAAACCCTTTATCACCGCCTGGAAAAGGTGGAGCAGATCATCGGCAATGATTTTATGAAATACGAAAACCGTCTCTGCCTGGAAATCATGCTACTCATGACAAAGCATAATTATTATGAAGGTGTGAAGGTTTAGGTGCCGTGATTTAGAAAGCTCTTTGACCTAAATGTGAAATCGAGGCGAACATCCATTTTACACTATGTATAATGCCCTTAATCTTCCAATAAGCGAAAATAGAAATAGAGTTTAGGAATGTAGGAGGGAAATGCATGAGCCAATATGTAGAGTATAACTGGAAAGCAAATGACGAAAAACATGTATGGCACTCGATGAAGCCTTATAACCCGGAAGCAACATTTATCGTTGAACGAGCGGAAGGTGCTTGGCTGACAGACATCGATGGCAATAAATATTTGGATGCAATGGCAGGGCTTTGGTGTACGAATATTGGTTATGGTCGTAAGGAAATTGCTGACACAGCTTACGAGCAAATGCTTAAGAATTCATATACACCGCTGACGAATGGGCACACACCAGCAATTTTACTGAGCCAGAAAATCAGTGAGCTGCTTGGTGACGAATATGTCGTCTTCTATTCGAACAGCGGATCGGAAGCAAATGAAGTGGCGTTTAAAGTGGCAAGACAATATCATCAGCAAAAAGGTGATACGAACCGCTATAAAATCATTTCCCGCTACCGTGCTTATCATGGAAGTTCAATGGGCGCGTTGGCAGCGACAGGCCAAGCGCAGCGCAAATATAAATACGAGCCGCTTGCACCGGGCTTTTTACATGTGGCACCACCTGATCAGTACCGGAATCCGGAAGAGGCGGTAAACGGCGATGCTAAAACATTGCCTAGTGTGAAAAACATCGACCAGGTGATGACTTGGGAAATGTCAGAAACGATCGCCGCGGTTATTATGGAGCCGATTATTACAGGTGGCGGTGTCATTGTACCGAATGAAGATTACTTGAAAGGCGTAAAGGAAGTGTGCGAGAAACACGGTGCGCTCTTAATCGTTGACGAGGTAATCTGTGGTTTCGGACGTACAGGTACAGCGTTCGGCTTCCAAAACTATGGCATTAAGCCGGATATTGTGACGATGGCTAAAGGGCTGACAAGTGCTTACATGCCATTATCAGCAACTGCAATCCGTCGCGAAATTTACGAGCAGTTTGTTGCGAATGGGGACTATGAATTTTTCCGTCATATTAATACATTTGGCGGGTCACCGGTCGCATGTGCAGTTGCATTGAAAAACATTGAAATTATGGAGCGCGAAAATTTATTCGAGCAATCCGTTGTACTCGGAGAATCGCTTAAGCGCACATTAAAAGAAAATTTAGAGGATCATCCTTTCGTGGGCGATATTCGCGGCAAAGGATTATTGATCGGTATTGAGCTTGTTGAAAATAAGGAAACGAAAACACCGCTTGATGTTGAGCGCGTAAATGCAGTGATTGCCTACTGTAAGAAGAAGGGCGTCATTATCGGCAAAAATGGTGTAACGGTAGCGAACTTCAACAATATATTAACGCTGTCACCGCCGCTTTCAATTTCATTGGAGGAAAAGGACCTGATTGCCAATACAGTGATTGAAGCAGTGAACAGTATTAAATAAAGGGGGATCTTCATAATGACAGAAGCAGTTTCGGTAAAAAAGTTAACACATTTTATCAATGGTGAATTGGTCGAAGGGAAGAGCAACAACTATTCGAAAGTTTATAACCCGACGACAGGCGAAGTAATTGCCGAAGTTCCGATTGCGACAGCTGAAGAAACACGTGAAGCCATTGCAGCAGCAAAAGCGGCTTTCCCGGCATGGCGTGATCTGTCTGTTGCGAAGCGTGCGGAAGTATTGATGCGTTTCCGATTTTTACTGACAGAAAATATGGATCAGCTATTGGATATTATTTGTACGGAGAGCGGGAAAACGTTGGAGGATGCGCGCGGTGAAGTGACACGTGCATTGGAATCGGTTGACTTGGCAATCGGTGCACCTCATTTAGTGAAAGGGGAATATTCGGTAAATGTAGGTGGTCAAATTAATGCCTACTCTGCGAAGTACCCTTTAGGTGTTGTTGCGGCTATCTCGCCATTCAATTTCCCGATCATGGTGCCGTTAGCGCAAACATCGATGGCGGTCGCTGTAGGGAACGCGGTTATTTTAAAAGCATCAGAAAAGGTGCCGATGACTTCGCTGTTTGTCAGTGAACTATGGAAAAAAGCAGGATTGCCGGACGGGATCTGGACAGTAGTAAACGGCAGTAAAGATGCAGTAAATGAGCTGCTGGAAAACCCGACTGTTCAAGCGATTTCATTTGTCGGTTCGACACCTGTTGCGAAATATATTTACGAAACGGGTTCGAAATACGGTAAGCGCGTTACGGCTTTAGGCGGCGGGAAAAATAATATGGTTGTTATGCCGGACGCTGATTTAGAGCAAGTGGCGAACGCGTTTATCGGTGCAGCATATGGCGCGGCTTCCCAACGTTGTATGGCGATTTCTACAATTATGCCGGTTGGTGAAGAGACGGCTGATCGACTTGTGGCGATTTTGAAAGAGAAAATCAGCAACTTAAAAGTGGGCAGCTATAAAGAAGAGGGGACGGATTTTGGTCCTGTTATTTCAAAAGAGTCGAAAGAGAATATTTTGAAAGCAATCGATTTAGCTGAACGTCAAGGTGCGACAGTTGTAGTGGACGGCCGCGAACTGGATATCGTGAAAAACTCGGAAGGCTTCTTCGTAGGTCCGACATTACTGGACAATATTACGAAGGAGATGGAAATTTTCGATGAGGAAGTTTTCGGTCCGGCTCGTAATGTCGTGCGTGTAAACTCGCTTGCGGAAGCGATTGATTTCATTAACGGTCAGGATCTGGCGAATGGGGTCACGATCTTCACGAACGACGGTGCGGCAGCGCGCAAGTTTACAACGGAGATTGATGTAGGTATGGTCGGCGTCAATGTGCCGATTCCAATCCCTGTCGGCTATCATAACTTTGCCGGCTTTAAAGGTTCGCGCTTTGGTGAAGGGCATATGTTTGGTCCGGATCAGGCCAGATTCTTTACGAAAACGAAAACGGTATCGGAACGCTGGCCAGACACAACAGAAACGACAGCATCGACATTCGCTTTCCCTAGCAACAACTAAAATCTATGCAGAAACAGCCTGATTCCAGATATGGGGTTAGGCTGTTTTTTTATTGGAATAGTGGTGGCGGATATTAGAAGAAGTTCGTCGGTAATGCGGTTTGCGGAAGCGGGTTAAGGCTCGGGTAGAGGCAGGGCTATATTTTATTAGAACATTTGTTATGAATATTAGAAGAAGTAATCCGCTTATTAGAACAGTTCGCGTATTTATTAGAAGATAAGATGGTAAGGGGGTTGGTGGATGCTGATCTAGACCGGTGAGTAAGCAGATTTATAGTTTTATTAGAACATTGACGGCGGATATTAGAAGAAACGCGATGGATATTTGAAGATCGGAAGGGGATATTAGAACATTGCATATACATATTAAAACAATAGAACGATATATTAGAAAATCCAACTTTTATTAGAACAAACAAAAATATATTAGAATATCCTCACAATATATTAGAAAAATTATGAAAGAACCTCAATCTTATTAGATACCCGACAAAAACAATACATTATGTTAGAAAAACTTACATAAAAATAGTATATTTCCTTACAACTTTTAACCTTTTGTCTAAAATATTTACGGAAAAAATTACCTTTTGTATATTAAATTTAGTCAAAATATTCAGTAAAGTTATGTATATGAAGCAATCGCAAGGATTTTAGCAACGGAAAATATTTATTTAAATTTTTTCTGTTATTTAGATATTATGTTACTAATTGTTACATATAATACTATATATTAAATTATATGCTTAAAAACTAGTAAATATTCTCAAAAGTTAGTAGTACTAGGACGCACTTTGGTTTTTCATTTTTTCAATAGAAATTACTAGAAAACTAGGAGGGTTTATATGAAAAAGATTATTACTGGGGGAACAATTGTTACTGCTGCGGATACGTTTAAAGGGGATGTGCTGATTGAGGATGGGATCATCACTCAAATTGCAGTAAAAATAGATGATGCGGAAGCGGAAATTATTGATGCAACAGGAAAGCTTTTATTCCCGGGTGGTATTGACCCTCATACCCATCTCGATATGCCGTTCAACAACACGGTAACAGATGATGACTGGCAATCAGGAACAATTGCTGCAGCATACGGAGGAACAACGACAATTATCGATTTCTGTATTAGTGCGGGCTCACCGACATTAATGGATGCGATCGATACGTGGCACGGCAAAGCAAAAGATAAAGCCGTAATCGACTATGGTTTCCACTTAATGATCGGTGATTTAAATGAACAGCGCCTGCAGGAATTACCGGAAGCATTGGAACGAGGCGGGATCAGCTCGATTAAAGTATTCCTTGCTTATGCGAAGGAATTCCAGGCGACGGATCGTACATTATTCCAGGCGTTTAAAGTCGGGAAGAAGCTTGGCGCAACAGTTATGGTCCATTGCGAAAACGGATCGGTTATCGATGAATTAGTAGAAGAAGCGAAAGCGAATGGTCAGACGGAGCCGATTTATCATGCGCTTACTCGTCCGCCTGAAGTAGAAGGGGAAGCGACGAAACGTGCGATTGAGTTGGCAAACTTGGCTGGAGCGCAATTATATGTCGTGCATGTTACGTGTAAAGAAGCGGTCGATGAAATCATTTCTGCACGTAATAAAGGCTACAACGTGTTAGGTGAAACTTGTCCGCCGTATTTAGTGCTTGACCAGACAGCATTGGAAAAGCCGAACTTTGAAGGTGCGAAATATGTATGGTCTCCGCCGTTACGTCCTGTGGAGCATCAGGAAGTATTGTGGAATGCATTGAAGGCGAAGCAGCTGCAAACGATTGGTTCAGACCAATGTTCATTCAGCTTCAACGGCAAGAAAACATTAGGGAAGAACGACTTCTCGAAAATTCCGAATGGCGGGCCGTTTATTGAAGACCGTTTCTCTGTACTTTATTCAGAAGGTGTTGCAAAAGGGCGCATTACGGAAAACGAGTTTGTTGATATGATTTCAACGCAGTCTGCGAAGATTTTTGGGCTATTCCCTCAAAAAGGAACAATCGCGGTTGGTTCGGATGCGGATATCGTATTATTCGATCCGACAGTAAAACGTACAATCTCTGCGGAAACACATCATATGAATGTGGACTATAACGCATTTGAAGGGCTGGAAGTGACGGGCGAGCCGACAAGTGTGCTCGTGCGTGGTGAATATGTCATTCAAGATAAAAAATTCGTCGGACAGCTTGGAAGTGGCAAGTATATCCGTCGTGAAGTAAAGGGTTCCACTAAAGTAACTTCATAACAAGGTCAATTACGATTTTGCGTAATTGCGTCCGGATTCGTGGGTCAGTCAGCCTTTGTCGCACGACGCGTCGATTTAGGCTGACGTCAATTCCATTAAAAAATCTGTGACATCCACCGGGGCTTATCTTCATTCAGTGGGTGGTTGGGAAATCGGCTGGATGAAGATATCAATAGCTAAAAGTAATAACAAATCAAACTGGAGAGGGTTGTTATGAAATGAGCAATAGTTTAGCGAAGAACTTTGAAGAGATATTTGATGGTTTAACAACATACGCGGCAACTGTTGAAGCGAATCGTTGTTTGTATTGCTATGATCCACCTTGTGTAAAGGCATGTCCAACGAGCATTAATATTCCGAGCTTTATCAAGAAAATTGCTTCGAATAATATGAAAGGTTCTGCTCGTGTCATTATGGAATCAAATCCGGTTGGCGCAAGCTGTGCGCGTGTTTGTCCAACGATCGAGCTTTGTGAGGGGGCTTGTGTGTTGAATAGTGAAGAAAAACCGATTCAAATTGGTCATCTTCAACGCTATGCAACGGACTGGCTGCGTGAGTCGAATGTCAATCTGTTTACGCCACAACCTGCAAACAGCAAGAAAGTCGCGATTATCGGAAGCGGGCCGGCAGGATTATCTGCTGCACGTGAACTGGCATTGCTAGGGTACGGAGTGACGATTTTCGAAGCAGATGAAAAAGCGGGTGGCCTGAATTACTACGGCATCGTTTCATTCCGTCTGCCGCAAGATGTTGTGGAGTGGGAAGTGCAGCAAGTACAAAACCTTGGTGTTGAAATTAAAACGAGCACGAAGATCGGCGAAGATGTATTAGTTGATGAACTGCTTGAAAACTATGACCGCATCATTGTAGCGGTTGGTATGGGCAAAGTACCGATGCTTGGCGTTGAGGGCGAAAATTTGGACGGTGTGTATGATGCGATTGATTTTGTAAAGGAATCAAAATCTTCGTTCACTGATCGCGTGCTGGGCAAAAAAGTGCTAGTTATCGGTGCGGGTAATACAGCGATTGATGCAGCGACATGTTCTGTAAGATTGGGTGCTGAGCAGGTGCAAATCGTTTACCGTCGTACATCAAACGAAATGACGGCATATGATTTTGAATTTGATTTTGCGAAGCAGGATGGTGTTGAATTTAAATGGCTGACATTACCGAAACGCATTATTGGCGATGACAACGGTAAAGTAATCGGGATGGAATGCATCAAAATGAAACTGACGGATATCGAAAATGGAAAAGGGACATTAATGGAGATTCCTGGTTCTGAATTTGTGATTGAGGCGGATGCGGTGATTCGGGCGATCGGCCAAACGAAGCAGTATGAGCTGATTGAGCATTTAGGATTGGCTAATACACGCGGTGTGATTGATGTGGATCACAACAGCCTGAAAACATCAAATCCGAAAATTTACGCTTGCGGTGATGTGATTTACGGTAACGGGTACGGTGAGGCGACAGTTGTATCGGCGGCGCAGCAGGGCAAAGATTCGGCTTACGCGATTCATTATGAACTAAACGCAAATTCAGAAATTGCATAGGGGGAATTGAAATGGCAGATTTACGAATAGATTTTGCTGGTATTAAGTCACCTAATCCTTTTTGGCTGGCATCGGCACCACCGACAAACTCCGGCTATCAAGTGCAGCGTGCATTTGAAGCGGGGTGGGGCGGCGCTGTATGGAAAACGTTGGGGGACCCTATTTTAAACGTTTCCTCACGTTTTGCTGCTGTTAGTTTTAACGGTCAAAAAGTAGCGGGTTTCAACAATATTGAGCTCATCACAGACCGACCGCTGGAAGTAAACTTAAAGGAAATTTATGAAACGAAAAAGCGATTCCCGAATCATACGATTATCGCTTCGTTAATGGTGGAGCCGAAAGCTGAAAAATGGCATGAAATCGTGAAAAGAGTCCAGGATGTTGGGGTAGATGGCTTCGAATTAAACTTCGGCTGCCCACATGGTATGGCGGAACGTGGCATGGGAGCCGCTTCGGGTCAAGTGCCTGACCTGGTGGAAAAGCAGACCTATTGGGCAAAAGAATATGCTGAAGTACCGGTTATCGTCAAACTGACACCGAATATTACGGATATTACTGTAACGGCGGAAGCAGCTGTGCGCGGCGGTGCTGATGCGATTAGTATGATCAACACAATCAATAGTTTGGCGGGCGTTGATCTGAACTCTTGGAACACAATTCCGCATGTTGGCAATAAAGGAGCACACGGAGGTTATTGCGGACCGGCCGTGAAACCAATTGCACTGAACATGGTGGGCGAGTGTGCAAGAAGTCCGTATATCAATTTACCGATTTCCGGAATTGGCGGTATTTCAAACTGGCAGGACGCTGCTGAGTTCATCTTAATGGGTTCTACTAGTGTGCAAGTTTGTACGGCGGCAATGCACCATGGCTTCAGTATTGTTGAAGATATGATCGATGGTTTAAGCAACTATTTAGACGATAAAGGCTTAACATCGGTTATGGATTTAGTCGGCAAAACAGTACCGAAATATTCGGATTGGGGAGATTTAGACTTAAATTATAAAGTTGTTGCAGAGATCAATAATGATGTTTGCATTAACTGTAATAAATGCCATATTGCCTGTGAAGATACGTCCCACCAATGTATCGATCTGTATACAGAAGATGGCCGTCCAATGCTGAAAGTGCGCGAGGAAGACTGCGTAGGCTGTAATTTATGTTCGATTGTCTGTCCGGCAGAAGGTGCAATTACGATGAAGGAACTTGTTCCGACACAACCGCCGATGACGTGGAATGAAAGACAGAAACTAATTGCAGGATTTGCTCCAAGCAGTTCAAGTATTGCGAGGTAGTTGGCAAAATTTTTTTAAAGGAATGGATATCAGTCTAACAGCGTCGCATTGTATGACAACGGGTGACTGCCCCACGTCCTCTGTAAAACCAAAAAACTGAATAAAGAGAGGTGTAGCGATGTCAGACAGAAAAGACACAAATAGTAACTATTTAAAATCACCAGATTTACTTCCTGTCACACACGAAAACCGCAGTATTAGTATGATGGGCTTTGGCGTCATCTGGGTTGGGATGGCCATCGTACTTGCGGCATTTGCGATCGGTGCAGGAGGAATTGTTAATCTAAGTATGCCGATGCTCATCATGGCGACATTGGTCGGCTCGATTCTAATCGGGATTTTCATGGTCGTCATCGGGGATATCGGTGTTGAACACGGATTATCGTTTCCTGTTTATATGCGTGCTCCGTTCGGAACAATCGGCACGCACTTCCCGTCATTTGCCCGTGCGTTTA
The DNA here is from genome assembly GCF_023715405.1 of Solibacillus isronensis. Classification (NCBI taxonomy): domain Bacteria; kingdom Bacillati; phylum Bacillota; class Bacilli; order Caryophanales; family Caryophanaceae; genus Solibacillus; species Solibacillus isronensis. The sequence continues at coordinate 288,351 of NZ_JAMBOC010000002.1, read as the reverse complement.
CAGCATCGTGCTGGTTCGGGATCAACACGTATTTCGGGGCATTGGCGATCAACGGTATTCTGAACATTCTGGTCGGCTTTGACAACTGGTTTATCTGCTTCCTAGTATTTGCGACGTTGCAGTTGTTCAACGTATCACTGGGGATTAAATCAATTGAACGTTTCGCGGATTTCGCTGCACCTGTCATTATCTTTATTTCAATTTGGATGTATTTGCAATTATCTGCTGAAGCGAAAGAGCAAGGCAAAGCGGTATGGTCATGGGTGGAAGCACCGCAAACAGGTTTTGAACAGTTTACGGCATTCATGGTAGTCGCTACTGCAATCATGGGCTTCTGGGCTACATTGGCTGCAGATATGCCGACACTTTCTCGTCACTTCAAAGCGCCTAAAAATGAGCGTAACTGGTTCAAACGAAATAAAACACAATTACTAGGTTCACTAATAGTTCAGCCGATTTTCAATACACTGATGATCGTCATTGGTGCGGTTTGTTATATGTCGACTGGTTCTGGTGACCCGATCAACGCACTTCAGCAAGCGGCGGGCGGTGTTGTCCTAGTGATGCTGTTATCGATGATCGTATTGGCTCAATGGTCGACAAATACTTCTGCGAACGTTATTCCGGCTGCGACGATTTTCTCGAATATCGGCGGACCGAAAGTACCATTCTGGGTTGGTGTAGTCATTGCCGGTATTGTCGGAACACTTGTTCAGCCTTGGAGTTTGTTCGATATTTTAAATAGCGTTCTGCTCGTTGTCGGCGGTATCCTTTCTTCGATTGTTGGGATTTTATTCGCCGACTATTACTTGCTCCGTAAGCGTCGAGTAAATGTAAAGGACCTTTATGAGGTGGAAGGGCAATATCGTTATTTAAAAGGTGTCAATGTAGCGGGAATTATTGCTTGGGTGCTTGGCGGTCTGATCGCGAATATTTGGCCATCGTTCTCTTCACTTATCGGCTTCTTTGTAGGGGCAGCAATCTATTATGTGCTGGCGAAATATTGGTGGTTCAAGAAGTATCCGCAAGCTGAAATCGTAAACCCGAGCGATGATGAATATTTAGGTATTACAGCAGGACGCAGCTGGGAAATTGACGCTGTTCCAGAACCGATTGGTGTAGAGCAAACAGCTTCCACAGATTAAATGTAAATGAGGTGCGATCATGTCAGAATTTCAGTTTGTAGAAAAAGAAATTCAGCAAATTAATGAACTGCTCGCTGAAGACTATATTATTAAAACGATCGATGAGAATCTGGAAGGAGCTTTCGTTACGTTTATCAATCCAGCAACTCATGAGGAGCGTTTACTGCATATTAAAATGGCAGACACAAGAAAATATTTCTCCAGTAAATTATTGGAACAATTAAGCAGTTGAAAATTTAAAGTGGCAGGCGCATTTCCTTACGGGATGCGCTTTTTTTATTTCATAAAATTAAACCGGAAAATTAATAACAAAGGCATATTTCGACATGGAAATACATATTGTGAAGAAGAACAAGTGGATGCACCAGTTGAATCCAGAAAAATTTCTGATTGAAGTGGAGGGTTTTTATGGGTGATGGGAAAGGCACATTTCAGAAATGGAGGAAGAAAGTCAACAAGAAGGTGACAACGCTTAGCAGTAAAACGTCTTTTGCGGTCGACCGGTCCAAACTGCGAAAACAAATCAATGGAATTGAAGAAGAAATCAGAGTGCTGAAACAGCAAATCGGGGAAATCGTCAACTTGAACCGCAACAGCCTGTTTTCAGTCAGCATGGTGAATTATCAGCTCGCGCAAATTGAGGCGAAAGAAAATACGATTGCGCAGCTGGAAAGAGATATTGAAGAATTAAATGAACTGAGTAAATTAGCGGGTGTCGAAGAGGAGGAAATATTGCCCGATCTGAAAGCAAAGCAAACGATTGACGATATTACGGCGTCCTATATATATAATTGCGCCAACTGTAATGAAGTCTACGATGAACCAAAAAAGTTTTGCGAGGAGTGTGGTTACAGCATGGATTAAAGTGGGCTGAAGGAATTTGGCCTTTAGCTCAAGGTGCAGGGGGTGAGCTGGCTAACGAGAAGCGATACTATAAGTCACCTTAAAGGAGCGATCATAAGAAAATATACAGGGTTTTACATGAAGAGTTCCACTAGATCTTTCGGTGAAATTACCATCTTATGAGAATTGCACAGCTTGTAAAAAAAGATGTTTTAATAAAATTCCATAACATTTAGCACAAACACTGATTTAATAGCGTTTGTGCTTTTTTTGATTGTTCATTAATCCGCATTAGACCTTGAAAGGGTATAATGGTTAAACTCTTGCTGAATCAGTTCCCAATAGTATTGATCGTCATAAAGCATCAATAATTGATGAGCTTTTTCTAGGGGATTTGCGCCTGCTTTTTCCTGTAAATTCGCTCTACAAATGGCTTCTCTTGAATAATGAAGAGACAAAATTGTATAACTCATGTTCTTTTTATCAGTTCGAAGTGATTCTTCGATTATTGCAAGTGCCTTTGCATAATCTTTATTTTTTATAAGTATCAGGGAGAGGTTAATTTTAAATGCGATTTTTAGTCTTTCAGCATCCTGAAAATCTTTATACATATTCAGTCTAGTTAATACTGTTTGTGTAAATTCAATCGCGATATCTGCAGGAAATAAAAATAAAATGGTATTGATTATGCGGATATCATTTAAATACCACTGTTCGTATTTTGACATCTCTTTCCAAATAGGCTCCACAATATTTCGGGCTACATCTATACTTTTTGTATCATGAAGTTGTATAAATGCCTCACATATCAGGTAGATTTCCTCTATATCCTCGTCACGCTGCTCTTGTAAAAAGTTGACGGTTTGTTGTTTTAATTTATGTAAACTCGCGATGTGATTGTAATCTAAAGAAAATAGCGTGTGAATCAGTTTTTGCTTCCGTCCGTAATTATAGTCATTCCGAATATAATCAAACTCTTCCGCTGAAATATTCAAGCGGTGAAGTAATTGAAGGTAGATACTCGCGTCTACATCCCTTATTCCAGCCTCAAACTTAGAATAGGTACTTTGAGAAATTATATTGCTTGCCACTTCCACTTGGCTATATGTTTTATTCTTTCTTATGCTTTTTAAATCATTACCTAAATTCATACCTATCCCCCCAATGAAGTATTCCATATGGAATAATATGTCGTATAGTACAGTATATCCTTTATAGTAGCTATTAGAAAGAATGGGAGGTTGATCAAAATGATTATAAAATACTTGGATCGTTACGCAATTTCGGTAAGTCTATTCGTATTGTTATTAGTCCTTTCTCCAGTATTTACTGGCTTTTTTTCTAGTAATATTATTCCATATGCTTTTGCAGCAACTGTATTAAGTGGGTCGAGCTTTTTCTTTGAATACTTATTCAACAAAGCCGGAAATGAAAGGCAAGAGAAAGGCAAGAAAATGTATTTTTATGTTATTCCAGCAAATATGATAATTTTTGTGGGTATTGTTTTACTCTTATTTAATTAATTAGTGCGATAAAAAAGCCGGCCATAAAGAACCGTAAAGATTCTTTAAGCCAGCTTTTTCTAAGCAGGATATCCTGCCATTACTTACGATGTTCTACAAGGTCAATTGCTCCTAATACAATATGGGCAAGACCGAAACCGAAAATGGTATTGGCAAGCATCTTGTTCGTACCGATTTTTTGTTTCATTGCATACCCTGTTGCAGTGACAGCTGATCCAAGTACAGTCGGAATTAAACCTTCACGAATATTTTTCATAAAAGCCCCTCCTTCATCGTAGTAGGTGAAACGTGCACCGTTCCTATTGTTTGTATTTCTGCGTGAAATATTTATTGTAAATATTGGATAAATTATTTGAAAATTGAAACTATACGATGATTCGTTCATATAGTTTATTGGGCATACTAGTTAGGCATATTTTTCGCTTGATCTGCTTTGCCATACATATTGAGCATTGCGCTCATGTCCTGTGGAGATAGTTGTGGCACTTGATAATAGCCTTTTTTGTTTTGGTACAATGAAATTTCATAGGCCATTTCAATGCAGTTTGGTACTGAATCTTGTAGCACACGACGTACTACCGGGTTTGTGCTTTCTAAAGCAGCACCTGTTTTTCCTGTAGCCCCAGCTTTATGGCAGCTGAGCAAGAAACCTGAAATAATGCCATCATTAATTTCACTTGCCGAAGTGATCGGCTTTTTCGGCTCACCTGGTTTTAAGCCGTAAATAGTATCGTTGCCCATATTCATATTGTAGGTGCGTGTAGGATGTTTTGGATCATGACCTGTTTTAAAGGCCTCCACAGTAATATTATACTCATCAAGCATAAACGCATACTGGCGATCCATAATAGAAAGAAGCTCGCTATCTTGAACTTGGTCGCGAAGTAAAACATATTGGTTTAATCCGCCGATCATAGCGCTTAGTACTTCATGAACATCCAGAAGTTCATGGGCACCATGATTTGTTGAAAGGGGCATTTGATTGTCTTGAGATTGAGATGATTGGGTATACATTAATAAAAACCTCCATAGTAAGAAATTTCGTACGCTCTTATTGTGGAAACGAACCGTAATTTTATACGCTAATTTTAAAAAAGAGAGGATGGGGCAAATGTTAAAAAAAAATGAACGAGGCAGTGCCGTATTGGTCGCCCTTATTGCAATTGTTGCGTTGATCGTCATTGCGGCAATGCTTGTCGTGCCAAAATACAACAAACTGGTAACAGGTGAAGAAACGGTGGACGCAGCATGGGCGCAAGTCGAAAACCAGCTGCAACGTCGATTTGATTTAGTGCCGAACTTAGTAAATACGGTTAAAGGCTATGCCGAACATGAGGAAGAAATTTTCACACAGATTGCAGATGCCCGAACACAATACGGGAATGCCAATACAGTAGAAGAAACGGCGGACGCAAATAATGAGCTGTCTTCTGCATTAGCCCGTTTACTTGTTGTAGTTGAAAACTATCCGAATTTAAAAGCGGATGTACAATTTACACGATTAATGGATGAACTGGCAGGGACGGAAAATCGCTTAACGGTAGCGCGTAAAGATTACAATGACACGGTTCAGCAGTTTAATAATGACGTTCGCCGCTTCCCAGGAAACTTAATCGCGGGCATGTTCAGTTTTGATCAAAAAGACTACTTCGAAATTAAAGAAGGTGTTGAAGAAGCACCGGCTGTCGATTTTGGCGATTAATAATGGGAGTAATGAAGCTGTCGGCAATGACCGAAGCTTCTGAAAGGGGGGACTGTATGTGAGATTAATGGTATCGCTTCTTTTATGGTTAATGCTCATACCACTCCAAGCGATGGCAGCCATACCGGAAAAACCGGCCTACAATTCTTACGTGTACGATTATGCGAATGTTCTATCCGATGACGTAGAACAGAACCTGATTCAGTCGGCAAAAGCGCTCGAAGGTTCAACGGGAAATGTCATTGTCATGATGACTGTTGATACAATCGATGGAATGGATGCGTTTGAATTCGGTACAGAGACGGTGCGCAGCTGGGGAATCGGGGATGAAGCGCTCGGTAACGGTATGCTTATCTTTGCGACAACCGAGCAAGGACCAGGGCAAAATGATGTATGGATTACGGTCGGCGGTGGTCTGGAAGGAGATTATCCGGATGGGAAAATTGGCAGCATGATCGATACGTATATGTTGCCATATTTAAAGAACGATGATTATACAAATGCGTTCGCCAGTATCTTCTCCGTTTTTTATGAAGAAATGGGTGGTGAAGCAGGCGGTGCGGATTTAGTACAGCCTGTTGCGTCAAATGATGATGATGGGATTTCAATCGGCTTCATCATATTGATCATTATTATTTACTTTATCATTACAAAGTTCGGCGGTGGCGGTGGCCCAGGCGGACGCCGACGCACAGCACGCCGAGTATATCGCAGTGGCGGTTTCGGTGGCTTCGGAGGCGGTGGCTTCGGAGGTGGTGGCGGTTCATCGGGCGGCTTTGGCGGTTTCGGTGGCGGCGGCTCATTCGGCGGAGGCGCGGGCAGGAAGTTCTAGGTCGAGAGGAAGGCATCTCACTTTTTGCGGGTGGGGTGCTTTTTTTCGTGGTAGTGCGGGAGAGGAGGCATGCGCGGGTTTTCTAATAAGTTGGCGCGATGTTCTAATAACCCGGAAAAGATCTAATAAAACGCGGAGCTTCTAATATAAATTGCTGATGTTCGAATAAGTGGAATGAATCTTCTAATAAAATCACCGCCCACCCTCGCCCAAACTTCGCTTATAATAATTAAAAAGGGAGGAACTGCCAATGATCATCAAATTTTATTCAAAACCTGACTGCGGACTTTGCGTTGAAGGGCTCCATACGTTAAAAATTGTGCAGGAAGACATCGACTTTACGATTGAGCATTATAATATAGAAGAAGACGATGAAGCGCATGAAAAATATATGCTGATGATCCCGGTTGTTGAGTATAACGGCGACGTTGTGCAATACGGGCAGCTGGATTATGCGACATTGTACGAGGCGCTGGTGGACTAGACATCGGTGCCGGTTCGCTATTTTTTGCGAATAATTCCGTCATAAAAGTTGCAAATCACTCCGAGTCGATCTATAATGAAGACAGAAATTCTTTTTTTTACCCCATGTGGGACATAAAATATTCATGTGGGACATATATTGTCCAACAGGATAAATCGGGTAGGTGGTTTTTTGACGGATATTTCATTTTTTGCAGCTGAGCGTAAACTAATGCCTGAAATTGATGCTCTTTTTCAAAAGAGATTTCGAGTTTTACAAGCAATTGCGACATTTAGCCCGATTGGCAGACGTGCTTTAGGAGAACAGCTACAGATGACAGAGCGTGATATCCGGAATGAAACAACGGTCCTGAGCGAACAGCAATTGATCTTGATTCAAAAAAAAGGCATGATTTGCACGCCAAAAGGGTATGAAGTAATAGAACAGCTTTACGAACTGTATCGTGAGCTTTCCGGTATTGTAGCGATGGAACAGCAGCTTACAAACATCTTTGGCATCGCACGTGTCATCATTGTGCCAGGTGATGCCGAACAGGATGAAACGGTAAAGCAGCAGCTCGGAAAAGTTGCGGCACAAGTATTACAGCAAATCGCACCTGCAAAAGCCAATATTGCGGTTACAGGCGGCAGCAGTGTTGCATCGATGAAGGAATATTTATCGGACTGCCCGGTGCTGAGCGACGCGAAATTTATTGCGGCACGCGGTGGTATGGGTGATGAGATGACATTCCAGGCGAATACAATTGTTTCGAAGTTTTCAAAAAGATGCGGGGCAACATACCGCACATTGTTTTTGCCGGAGCATTTAAGTGAGCAGGCGTATGAAGCGATGAAGGATGAACCGATTATTCGGGAGATGATTACACTTTATGAACAGGTGGACATCGTGATTCACGGAATCGGCGCAGCACAGGAAATGGCGCTTCGACGTAAAAGTTCACAGCATGAGCAGCAATTACTTGAAGAAAAAGGCGCGGTTGCCGAAGCATTTGGCTATTATTTCAATGCAAATGGCGACACGGTTCATCATCTGAGGACAATTGGAATTCAGCGTGATCAGGTAAACAAAGCGAAGCATGTTCTTGCCATTGCGGCAGGCAGAAATAAGGCAGCTGCGATTCAGGCGTATTTTAAAAATGCCGCATCGCAAACGATTTTGATTACAGATGAGCAAACCGCAAGTACAATTCTTGAAAATTAAACATGTTTTTAAAAGTATGATTTTACACATACTATATTAATAATAAAGTTATTGGAGGAATTACACATGGCATTACAATTAGCAATCAATGGATTTGGACGAATCGGACGTTTAGTATTCCGTGAAGCAATGAAGCACGAGGAATTTGAAGTAGTTGCAGTAAATGATTTAACTGATGCGAAACAGCTTGCACATTTATTAAAATACGACTCAGTACATGGAGTGTATGATGCAGACGTTCAAGCAGAAGATGATGCATTTATCGTAAACGGCAAACGCATTCAAGTGCTTTCTGAAAAAGATCCTGCAAATTTACCATGGGGTGAACTTGGTGTAGATGTAGTTTTAGAATGTACAGGTAGATGGCGTTCAATGGAAGAAGTATCAAAACATATCGAAGCCGGCGCGAAAAAAGCAATCCTTTCTGCACCAGCACAAGGCGATATGCCAACATATGTAATGGGTGTTAACCATACGGAATATGACCCAGCGCAAAATGTTATTTCAAACGCTTCTTGTACAACAAACTGTCTAGCACCACTTGCAAAAGTGTTGGATGAAAAGTTCGGCATCAAACGCGGTATGATGACAACAATTCACTCATATACAAATGACCAACGTATCCTTGACTTCCCGCACTCTGACCCACGTCGTGCACGTGCAGGCGCGGTATCAATGATTCCGACAACTACTGGTGCAGCAATCGCAGTATCAAAAGTATTGCCACAATTAAAAGGCAAATTGGACGGTTTCTCAATGCGTGTTCCAACACCTAACGTTTCATGTGTTGACTTAGTTGTTGAATTGGAAAAAGACGTAACAACAGATTCAATTAACGCAGCATTAAAAGAAGCATCTGAAGGCGACTTAAAAGGTGTTCTTGCTTACAACGAATTACCATTAGTATCAATCGACTACAATGGTAACCCGGCTTCATCTACAATTGACGGTTTATCAACAATGGTAATGGAAGGTCGTATGGCGAAAGTTGTTTCTTGGTATGACAACGAAATCGGCTACTCTACTCGTTTAATGGATTTAGCTTTATATATCGCAGAACAAGGTATCGAAAAAGCGTAATAAACCGATGAAATGTGACATACTTTTTCGAAATTGAAGAAAAAGTGTGACATATTAAAAGGAAACGGGCATAAAAAGTATAGCCTTTAATACACGTAAACCTTATAATAAATAAGGGTAAAAGAGCGGCAGGGACTCACCCGGACCGCTCTTTTTTCGGATATAAGGAAAATATACAAAACAGAGGCGATATCAAGACAGCCTGATCGAATTTTGTTACTATTTTAACTAGCGAGTATACGATTCACACTAATTGACGAACGACTATGAAGGAGGATTTTCAGTATGTTTTTAAAGAAATCAATGAACGATGTAGATGTAAAAGGAAAACGCGTATTTGTGCGTGTCGATTTTAATGTGCCGATGGATGAGGGCCGCATTACCGACGAAACGCGTATTCGTGCAGCTATTCCAACAATTGAACAACTAGTAAACGCTGGAGCAAAAGTAATTTTAGCTTCACATCTTGGCCGTCCAAAAGGCGAAGTAAATGAGGACATGCGCTTAACAGCAGTCGGCGAGCGTCTTTCGGAATTAATGGACAAGCCAGTTAAAAAATTGGATGAATCAATTGGTTCAGATGTGGAAGCAGCGGTTAACAATATGCAAGACGGCGAAATAATCCTGCTTGAAAATGTTCGTTTCCATAAAGGCGAAGAGAAAAACGACGAAGCATTGGCAAAAGAGTTTGCAAAATTAGCGGACCTTTATGTAAATGATGCGTTCGGCGCAGCTCACCGTGCACACGCTTCAACAGAAGGTATTGCAAAACATGTACCGGCTGTATCAGGTTTGTTAATGGAGAAAGAGCTGGACGTACTAGGTAAAGCTTTATCCAATCCAGAGCGTCCGTTCACAGCAATTATTGGTGGAGCGAAAGTTAAAGATAAAATCGGTGTTATTGAAAACTTATTGGATAAAGTGGATCACCTGATTATCGGCGGCGGTTTAGTATTTACATTCGTCAAAGCGATGGGCCACGATATTGGGAAGTCATTGCTGGAAGAAGATAAAATCGAGCTGGCAAAAGGCTTTATCGAACAAGCAAAAGCAAAAGGTGTACAACTGCATATGCCGGTTGATGCTGTCGTAGCAAACGAGTTTTCGAAAGATGCGGAAACAAAAGTTGTGGCAATCGATGCAATTCCATCTGACTGGATGGGACTGGATATCGGGCCGAAAACTGCTGAAAACTATGCAGAAGTCATTAAACAATCAAAATTAATCATTTGGAACGGACCAATGGGTGTATTCGAAATGGAAAAATTCGCAAACGGTACGAAAACAGTAGCGGATGCAATGGCAACCACAGACGGCTACACAATTATCGGCGGCGGTGACTCAGCTGCAGCGGTAGAAAAATTCGAAGTCGCTTCGAAAATGGACCACATTTCAACAGGCGGCGGTGCTTCATTAGAGTTAATGGAGGGTAAAGAATTACCGGGAATTGTTGCGTTAAACGATAAATAGATCGTTTATAGGCTAAAATATCTGTTGAAACAGTTGATGGTAGCAAAGGCGGAATGGACGAGAAATGCGTCCTCCTTAGCAGAAATCAACGGGAACAGAATCTTTTAAAAACGGAGGGTTTTGAATGAGAAAACCGATCATAGCAGGAAACTGGAAAATGTATAAGTCCTTTGATGAGGCAGTTGATTTTATCGAAGAAATCCAACAAGAGGTTCCTTCTCCGGATAAAGTTGATGCGGTCATCTGTGCACCTGCATTATATTTACCGACACTTGTCGTAGGGGCAGAAGATTCAAGCCTGGCAATTGGCGCGCAAAACATGCACTTTGAAGACGAAGGCGCATACACAGGGGAAATCAGCCCGAAAATGCTTTCGAATGTCAACGTTGATTATGTTATTTTAGGGCATTCGGAGCGCCGTGAGCTATTTAATGAAACTGACGAAGCGATCAACAAAAAAGTCCGAGCTGCTCTTAATTATGGTATTGTACCGATTATTTGCTGCGGGGAAACATTGGAAGAGCGTGAAGCGGATCAAACCGAAGCAAAAGTAGCACGCCAAATTACAATGGCGTTGAAAGACTTTGCTCCAATTGAAGTAGAGCATATGGTCATTGCATATGAGCCAATCTGGGCAATCGGAACAGGGAAAACAGCTACTGCGGAAGACGCAAATACAGTATGCTGTGCAATCCGTCTGGCGATTGAAACATTATACGGAAAAGATACAGCTGAAAAAGTGCGCATTCAATACGGCGGCAGTGTAAAGCCTGAAAACATTGAAGAGCTTTTATCTCAAGAGCATATTGATGGCGCATTAGTAGGAGGAGCAAGCCTACAACCAGCATCATTCATGAAATTATTGGAGGCGGCAGCAAATGCCTAAACAACCCGTTGCATTAATTATTCTAGACGGCTTTGCCTTTCGCGATGAAGTGAAGGGTAATGCCGTAGCACAAGCAAATAAACCAAATTTTGACCGTTACTGGCATGCATATCCACATTCGACTTTAATAGCAAGTGGTGAAGCAGTAGGTCTACCGGAAGGTCAAATGGGGAACTCTGAAGTTGGACACTTAAATATCGGGGCTGGACGCATTGTGTACCAGTCCCTGACACGTATCCACAAATCAATTCGTGATGGAGATTTCTTCCGTAACGAATCATTTTTGGCAGCAGTAGAACATGCAAAAGCACATGGTTCAAAGCTCCATTTAATGGGACTGCTTTCAGATGGCGGTGTCCATAGTCACTATGAGCATTTGTTTGCCTTATTGAAATTGGCAAAAGCAAATGGGCTTGAGCAAGTATATGTTCACGGCTTCCTGGATGGACGCGATGTCGGTCCAACGACAGCACTTGGATATATTCTTGAAACAGAGAAACAGATGAAAGAAATCGGGATCGGGAAGTTCGCATCGATTCATGGTCGCTATTATGCAATGGACCGTGACCGCCGCTGGGAACGTGTCGGCTTAACGTACAATGCATTAGTTGATGGAATTGGACAAACTGCCTCTTCCGCAACAGCAGGTGTTGAGTCTTCGTATGAACGTGAACTGCATGATGAATTCGTTGTACCGTTTGTCGTGACAGAAGAAGGACGACCTGCCGCAACGATCAGCACGAACGATGCAGTCATTTTCTTCAACTTCCGTCCGGACCGTGCGATTCAATTGTCGTCTTTAATGACGAATGAAAAATTTGACGCAATGCCACGCTCTGAAAACCATCCGACGAATCTGAAATTCGTTACGTTTACACATTACAGTGATGATGTCATAGCGGATGTGGCATATGAAAATGACAACTTAGTTAATACGGTCGGTGAAGTGATTTCAAAAGCAGGCAAAACTCAGCTGCGTATTGCGGAAACGGAAAAATATCCGCATGTCACATTCTTTATGAGTGGTGGTCGTGAAGATACATTTGCTGGAGAAGAGCGTATTTTAATCGCATCTCCAAAAGTGGCGACATACGACTTGAAGCCTGAGATGAGTGCGTATGAAGTGACGGATTCTTTACTGGAAGCTATTGCAGGAGAGAAGTTCGATGCGATTATTTTAAACTTTGCGAACCCGGATATGGTCGGACACTCAGGGATGCTTGAACCGACAATTAAAGCAATCGAAACGGTGGATGAGTGTCTAGGGAAAGTCGTTGATGCGATTACAGCTAAAGGCGGTTATGCGATCATTACAGCAGACCACGGGAACTCGGATGAAGTGGTGACACTCGATGACAAGCCGATGACAGCACATACGACAAACCCGGTACCGGTGATTGTCACAAAGCCTGGTGTCATGCTTTATGAAGACGGCATTCTAGCCGATCTGGCACCGACAATGCTTGAATTACTTAATATTGCCCAGCCTGCAGAGATGACAGGAAAATCGTTAGTTATGCCAAGCGAACAGTAATTGATCGCGCGGTTAATTATATAGCTTGTCCTTGTGCAAGCACCTACTAAATTTATCAATAGAGGAGTTTTTTATTATGCCATTCATTACTCAAGTATATGCTCGTGAAGTATTAGATTCTCGCGGTAACCCAACAGTAGAAGTAGAAGTATTCACAGAATCAGGCGCATTCGGCCGTGCAATCGTGCCATCTGGTGCTTCAACTGGTGAATATGAAGCAGTGGAATTACGTGATGGAGACAAAGGCCGTTACTTAGGTAAAGGTGTTGAAAAAGCGGTAGAAAACGTCAACACAATTATCGCGGAAGAACTTGAAGGTCAATATTCTGTATTGGACCAAGTTGTTATCGACCAAGCGTTAATCGAACTTGATGGAACAGAAAACAAAGGTAAATTAGGTGCAAACGCAATTTTAGGTGTGTCAATGGCAGTAGCGCACGCAGCAGCTGACTACTTAGACATTCCTTTATACCAATACTTAGGTGGCTTCAACTCGAAGCAATTACCAGTACCAATGATGAACATCTTAAACGGTGGTGCACACGCTGACAACAACGTGGACATCCAAGAGTTCATGGTAATGCCAGTAGGTGCTAAATCATTCAAAGAAGCATTACGTATGGGTACAGAAATTTTCCATAACTTAAAAACAGTATTAAAAGAAAAAGGCCACAACACAGCTGTAGGTGACGAAGGCGGATTCGCTCCAAACTTAGGTTCAAACGAAGAAGCAATCACGGTGATCATCGAAGCAGTTGAAAAAGCAGGATACAAAATGGGCGAAGAAATCCGTTTAGCAATGGACGTTGCTTCTTCTGAGCTTTACAACAAAGAAACAGGCAAATACGTTTTAGCTGGTGAAGGCGTAGAAAAAACTTCTGAAGAAATGGTTGCTTGGTACGAAGAGTTAACTTCTAAATACCCAATCATCTCAATCGAAGACGGTTTAGACGAAAACGACTGGGCTGGCCACAAGCTATTAACAGAGCGTATCGGTGACCGCGTACAATTAGTAGGTGACGATCTATTCGTTACAAACACAACGAAATTATCTCGCGGTATCGAAGAAGGCGTTGGCAACTCAATCTTAATCAAAGTAAACCAAATCGGTACTTTAACAGAAACATTTGAAGCAATCGAAATGGCGAAACGCGCTGGCTACACAGCAGTAATTTCTCACCGTTCAGGCGAATCAGAAGATAACACAATCGCTGACATCGCTGTTGCTACAAATGCAGGCCAAATCAAAACAGGTGCACCATCTCGTACGGACCGCGTTGCGAAGTACAACCAATTACTACGCATCGAAGACCAATTAGGCGCAACTAGCCGTTTTGAAGGGTTAAAATCTTTCTACAATATTAAATAATTGTTTTAGGATTAGGTAGGACACTCGCTTTTGGGCGGGTGTCTTTTTTTGTGTGGGCCTGAGCTTTATTAGAACATCCGAAACACTTATTAGCACTTCGGGCATTTATAATAGGAGTTCAGCAATATATTAGAACAAATAAATTTATTTTAGAACATTTAGGATTTTATTAGAAAATCTGGGGGATAATTTGTTGAAAGTTTGTGAACGTTGGCATCTTGTTATTATATAAGCGACAGAATATGTGATATGTTTAATCTATTCAAATTTAACGGCACATACTTGGTTGAAATTAGACCAGTTGTTATAGATGGTGAGGGAACGGTATGTCTAATCAAACGAAAGATAAAATTTTAGAAACAGCGACACGGTTGTTTTACTTTCAAGGTTTTCACGGGACCGGTTTAAATCAGATTATAAAAGAATCGGGATCACCAAAAGGGTCGCTGTATCACTATTTTCCTGAAGGCAAAGAGCAGCTTGCCGAAGAAGCGATTGTATTGTCAAAACGGCGGATCGGTGCAGTTATTCAGCATTATATGAATGAGTTTGAGGATGTGGAGGCAGCACTGAATGCCCATATTTTAGCGATGGCTGATTTATTTGATTTGGACAATGGACTTGAGGAGCATTCCTATACGATGATGCCATTCGGACTGCTTGCGGCGGAATCAGCATTTATGAATGAGCGTTTGCGGAAAGTATGCGGCGACACGTATAAGTACTGGGAATCGATCTATTACACAAAATTGATTGCCAACGGGTTTAGTGATGAAGCGGCTGTCACACTGAGTAAAGCGGTAAGCGCAATGATTGAAGGGGCGGTTACATTGTCATTGTCCCAGCATTCGAATGAGCCGTTATTAAATATAAGCAAAGTCATCCCTGCGTTGCTTGCGCAGTATAAGTAAAGGCTTGTCCGGAATGTGATTTCTGGACAGGCTTTTTTGTTGTTGTCGCAAATAAAAGTTGTTCACAATTAGCCTGATTTTCGAAATAAGTGTGTGGAAAACTATTGCAAAATTATTGTTTTTCATAGCAATAGAGTTGAAATCGTTTGCAAATGTTGATGTAGCAACGTTCTTGTTGTTTCTCTCTATAATTTATTGAAAAAAGTGCAATCGTTTTCATAAAAATATGTTAAAAAATGTCTACGAAAGATAGGCCTATTTAAGGTTAAAAATGGATAATGGATGTTCACAATTATAATGACCGGTCTAATATTTTTCTCCTGAGCGATTGAATTTTCATGAAAAAATTTGATATATTTTAAAGCGTGCTGTTTGAAGCTTTCGTTATATAACAGCAAAAAGCATGATATAAAGCAATTATCATCTTTCATAAAAGAGTCTTATACAATAGGAGGAAACAAAAAATGGCAGCACCAATTTTTAATGTGAAAAGCCCAAAAGGTATGGCAGCTGTTCTGATGATCAGTACATTCGTTGGTTTATTTGGTGAAACGGCATTAAACATGGCGTTAACAAATATTATGGATGACTTCGGTGTATCGGCCGCATCAGCCGCGTGGTTAACAACAGGCTATTTATTAGTATTAGCTGTATTAGTTCCATTATCATCTTATTTAGTACGCTGGTTTACAACACGTCAATTAGTAGTGGCGGCAGTTTTGTTCGCGGTGATCGGTTCGTTATTAGGCGCATTAGCACCGAACTTTGAAGTATTACTAGCAGGTCGTTTCGTACAAGCACTTGCAACAGGAATTATTTTACCGTTAATGTTCAGTGTCGTAATGCTAATTTTCCCGGTGCAAAAGCGCGGTGCCGTCATGGGGATCGTCGGGATTATTTTAACAGCAGGTCCGGCATTAGGTCCATCAATTGCTGGTTTAATCGTATCTTCATTAAGCTGGAGATATATTTTCTGGATTATGGTCATTGTGTATGCCGTTGTAATCGTTTTAGCACTTTCTAAAGTGGACAATGTATCCAACGTAACACGTCCAAAAATTGATTTATTATCATTAATCGCTTCTACGTTCGGTTTCGGTGGTGTTGTATTCGCGTTAGCAACATTAGCCGAGCAATCGATTACAAAACCAATCGTTTGGGTACCACTTGTCGTTGGTTTCGTTTTATTAGTAGTTTTCGGCATTCGCCAAACAAAAATGGATGAGCCAATGATCGACTTATCGGTATTTAAATCACCAATGTTCTCTTTAGGTGTCGCATTGATGGTCGCAACCATGTTCATGATTCTATCAGTGGCGATCCTAGTGCCGATGTTCCTGAAAACAGTATTAGGTTTCGCCGCATTGACGGCAGGCTTATGTATGTTGCCAGGTAACATTTTAAATATCATCATGTCCCCAATCGTTGGTACGAACTTTGATAAAGTCGGAGCGAAAATCTTCACACGTATCGGGTTTACGATGATTTTAGTGTCAATGATCGTATTCTTGACAACAATTTCGGCAACAACAGCAACATGGATCATTATCGTTAACTTATGTGTATTCTTTGTCGGGGTATCGATGACAATCATGCCAGCACAGACAAATGCGATGAACTCATTAGCACCGCAGAAATTCGCTGACGGTTCAGCAGCATTAAACACATTAACGCAAATCGCCGGTGCTTCAGGTACAGCAATTGCGATCACAATGTACACAATCGGTCAGCAAAACTATATCGAAAAATTCAGCAACGCCTTGCCGGCAGAATTTTTAGCACACGGTGTCCATTCAGCGTTCATCGTTGTGACAGTCGTGTCGGTATTAGGATTGGTTGGATCGTTCTTCATTAAGAACAGCAAGCCGGTCGGAAATTAATTTAATAGCTATGAATTAACTGCTCAAATTTGTAGTGAATCGTTTATAGAACAGCATCGGGGATTTTGCCGATGCTGTTTTTTTGTTGGGTATTGTTTTTCCAACGAGCAGCGATTCGGATCATATCCTCGCATTTATATAGGGGAAAAATTATTAATTGATTGTAGAAATGGATAGATTATTTAAATATGGAGATACTTTTTATTGTCAAAACTATTTGTAAAGGAGAATGTTTAATGAAACTATTTAAAGGAATTCTTGTAATGCCATTATTATTAGGAGCATTGTACGGCTGTAATAATAACGATACAAAGACAGAGAACGATGTTACAGGAAATAACAGTACGGTGGATGAAACAACGAAAAACAATAATACCGCTAATAACACGGTAAATGATAATGAAGATGAACGAACTAAAATTAAAGTGGAAGATGTAAATTATACATTTACTGAGTTCGATTTAGACGTAGAATACGCAAATGACAAATCGTACAATATTGAATATGAGAACGATGGAAACTACATTTATGCTGAACATGAAGATGAAGTTAAAGGTGTTGAGTATAAAGGGGATCAAGCCTACGACAATTTTGTCAAAGCATTAGAACAACTTACATTTGATGAAACTACGAGTGATGACGATGTCCGTAATGAAGTTATGAAAGCATTTGCCCTAGATGAGAACTATAAGACCTTTGAGCTTGAAGTGAAATTCAAAAACGGTGAAGTGAAACATTATCACCATACTAAATAATTGAATATAGAGGGGGGAAACCCTCTCTATAATTTTTTCTTTATCAATCGGTGAATGAATATGATTTCGTAAGTAATAACATACATATGTCCATTTCCGGACAAGACTGCATATAATATATCGCGTTAAACAGGATAAACTTGTGGTCCATTCCAGGCAGTAATAATTCGCAAAAGGAGGGTATTGATGCCCCCTAAAAAAATACTAGTAATGATTCATAAAATATAAAAACCAAACAGCATGATTTTGTTCATCTGCAGCATTTGAAGAAAACTGGTGACTGATATACGGAATAGTAGATTCTCTAGCTACTCGATGATAAAACTCCACTGCTTCTTGTTCATCATGAAATGCAGTGATAACGCCCTGCTTAAAATTAGTCGGTAATGGTTCAGTTATTCGTGGAGAAGGTTGTTGTCCAGTAAGACATGTAAAAATGTAAGAAAACCCATGATAGTGACGCATTTCATCTTTTCTTATCTCCAGAATACGATTTTTAATTTCTTCATTCGGGGCAAGTTGAGCTAAATGTTCATAAAAGCGGATGGCATTATATTCACCTTCAAGCGCTTTCGAGAGATCCATCACAATGCTGTTCAACGATGGTTGTATAACATATTGCAAAAATAATCACGCCTTTCTTTAACTCAAAATCTTTTTGATTTGTTTTAATTCCTTTATTAAATAATCAATTTGCTTTTGTGTGGAATCAATCTGTTTCGATTGATCATATTGTGGCTGTGAATTTTGATTGTTGGCTTTTTCTAATTCCTGTAGAGCAAGACCTGCAGCCAATGCTGCTAACCCATCCCCAAGCGTAACAATGGTTGCTGCAATAAAACCAAGTCTGGCAATTTGAATTTCTGCTGGTTCAGAGGGATGATTGGATTTGTTTTTATAATTATTAATTGGCATAACCTCCTTGTACTAACGGCTAGAAAATTGCTGCGTTAATTACATAATATGCAGAGCGTAAATGTAATTTACTAATAAAACACGCTTCTATAAGGAGTTGGAAAGAAGGTATAGCTAAACTGCACCAATAAATGAGAAAAAAGGTACTAGAGGGTCAATCATCATGCAGTTTTTTCAATTTAAAACATCTTTTTCTATGGAAACATGAAAAAAGATGTTTTCCTTTTATATATGGGGGGAAACATAAAGCATACACCAAAGGAGGCTATTACTTTATGAAACTTAAAAAGACACCTACTCTGATGATGACGTTGTTACTATCATTATCGCTTGCAGCATGTAACGATGAGGACGATACGAACATCGACAACAACATCGATGACGGTACAGATGATGGTCTAATGGAGGACAACACTGACGATATGAATGTTGAATTAGATGTTGATGGCGACGACAACGACAACACTGATGACAACTTAGATGACAATACAGACGACAACACTGATGGCACTGTTGACGACAATACTGACGACAACAAAGATGACAACAGCAACGATTAATAAATAAAAAGCATGGTGCTCGCATTCAAATTGCGGGTACCATGCTTTTTTTAATTAAATTTCTCCGAAAGCTAACCACGGGAAGAAGCCGTCCATGAACTTCTCTGTTGCCGGCATGAAATACGAGCCGAAGTGGAAGTCCGGATCAAGTGTCGTTACGATCCAAGTGCCTTTTGAGCTGACTTTGTCGACATACAGCAATGAACCGCCGTCCTTCATATCAATCAGTGACTGCACCCCTTCCTGTAAGTGGAATACGCCGTGCTGATGCCATGTGCAACCAGCTTCATCCAGGAACCCGTCACGGAATAACGGGTAATCCGGTGCGACTATACGTAATCCGCTGTCGGCATCTTTTTCAAGCCACCACCAGAAGTTCGTCGGGCGTGTTTCCCAGTTTTGGCCCGGAATCCATTGCCACGGCTGAGGTCCGAATGCTACGACAACGCCGCCGTTATCCGCAAAACGTCGGATTGCCGGTGCTGCTTCCAACAATAATTTGTTGTGCAATTGAGAAGGGACGATCAGTACGTCCATCCCTTCCAAATCTTCCTCGACAAAGCGCGGTAAATAGATGATTTTCTCGAAGTACTGCTTGAATTTCGGTGTATTGAATGTCACGTAATGTGGCGCGTGACCACTATATAATACGGCTATTTTTCTCATGCTTCAGATCCTTCTTTCAAACTTAGTAATTCTTGATCGAGCCAAGCTAAAAACTGTGGTGCGATTAGCTGAGTCGAGTTTTCACCCGTTGCGTATGTCAGGAAATCACGGCAAGATGCTGCGACAACCGTTCCTTTAGTAGCAGTGCGGTCGATGAAAACGATCGGTGTGCCGTCCGTAAACTGCAGCACGATTTCCGATTCCTTGTTGACTACCGGATGTGAGCCGCGCGCATAGAACCCGGATACGCCTTTACGGTATGTAAGCTCCATCATGTCAACACCTTCATAAAATGTACCTTCAGCTGCAGGCTCCATTACATAATCCGCGTGTGACTTAATTTCTTTTGGCATGAACAGCCCGGAACCTGGCAGCCAAGGACGGAAAATATGTGTGTTGGCAATAATAATTTTCTCTTCATTTAAGAAGTTTTCAATCACTTGTTTGTGCTCATAAAGATGTTCCTGATCGATAAAGTCCGTTACGACCATCACATTGAACCCGGAAAGGTCGGCAGTTGAAATTTCATACTGGTCGATGAATGTTACATGGTCCATTGGTTCATTAGAAACGTTCATAGCACGTCCCTCTAAGCTGAATGCGTGTCCGCCATCCAGTTTTACAATTTTATATTCAGACATAAAAATCTCCTTTAATCCTTTAAATTTAATTAATTGATACAAATTCTCATTTGCAAAATGAATTATCATTGACAATGAAAATCATTATCAATTATACTCAATCTCGAATGGAAATCAAACAATATTTTATTAAAATAATAATTTTCGTGAAAAACGAAAGATATTGAAGGAGAGAAAACAATGGTAGGACGTAAGGCAATTTTAACAACGCTTGCACTTGCTTCAATGGCGCTTGCAGCATGTTCAGATAATGAGGCAACAACATCAGCTACGGGTGGAGAGGTTGAAACGACAGCAGAAGAGAAAATCGTTACCGATCAGGCAGGTACAGAAGTAACGATTCCTGCTGAAGTGAACTCAATCGTATCTGGCGGGATTTTACCGTACTTCCATACATGGTATGTCGCAACTAACTCGGCAAAAGAAATTGTCGGAATGCACCCGAACTCTTACAATGCAGCGGAAAACTCAATTTTATCGAAAATGGCTCCTGAAATTTTGAATGCGGATACATCATTCGTACAAAACGGAGAAATGAACGTCGAGGAATTAATGAAAATTAACCCGGATGTGTTCTTTGAAATTGCAACAGATGAGAAATCAATCGAGCAGGCACGTGCTGCGGGCATCAACACAGTAGCGATTAAAGCGATCGATGCAGCGGCAGCTGAGCCACTTGCAACATTCAACAGCTGGTTAAAACTGACGGGTGAAATTGCGAGCACAACAGAACGCGCGGACAATTTTATCGAAATCGGTACAGAAGTACAAAACGAGATTTATGAAAAGATCGATAGCTTAAAAGCAGAAGAGAAACCGAATGCGCTTATGCTTTATCAATTATCCGAACAGGCAATCACAGTTGGCGGTAAAAACTTCTTCGGGAATCAATGGCTGAATGCAACAGGTGCGAATGACGTTGCAGAAAACGATGTAACAGGACGCAAAGATGTGAACATGGAGCAAATCTACAATTGGAATCCGGAAATTATCTACATAACGAACTTCACAGAAATCCAGCCGGAAGATTTATATAACAACACAATTCCAGGTCAGGACTGGAGTGAAGTGGAAGCGGTGAAAAACAAGCAGGTGTATAAAATTCCGCTGGGGATTTATCGCTGGTTCCCGCCAAGTGGTGATGCACCGTTAATGCTGAAATGGTTGGCAAACAACAACCAGCCTGAACTATTCGACTATGATATGAACGCTGAAATTAAGAGTTACTATAAAGACTTTTACGGATATGACGTAACGGACGAAGAAGTAGAGCAAATTCTACACCCATCTTCTGACGCTGCGAAGTATTAGAACGAGGGACTGTCATGAAAAAGTGGAAAAGTATTTTACTGTGGGTTTTACCGCTTGTTCTTGCGGTTGCTTCACTTGGCATCGGCCGGTTTGAAGTCGATTTTGTAACGGTGGTGAAAATCCTCGGTTCGCATATTTTTCCGATAGAAGAAACGTGGACACAAATGGAATATAACGTAGTCATGACTGTTCGGCTGCCGCGTATTATCCTCGCACTATTAATCGGTGCGGGGCTTTCCATTTCAGGTGCCGCATTCCAGGGGATGTTCGCCAATCCATTAGTGAGCGCGGATATTTTAGGGGTTGCAGCGGGTGCCGGTTTTGGTGCTTCTATCGGGATTTTACTGTTTGGCAATGGTTATGTAACACAAGGTTTTGCGCTCGTCTTTGGTTTAGCGGCCATCGTATTTACGTATATGATCGGCGGGTCCGGACGCAATATGCCGATCTTTATGCTCGTACTGGCAGGGGTTGTGACAAGTGCGTTGTTTAATGCATTGATTTCGTTAACGAAATTTGTGGCGGACCCGGAAGAAAAGCTGCCTGCGATTACGTATTGGCTGATGGGCAGTCTCGGAACGGCATCTTACCGCGATTTATGGACAGCCGGACCGATTATTTTAGTCGGGATGTTCATTTTACTTGCACTGCGCTGGCGTATTAACTTACTGACATTGCCGGATGATGAGGCGAAGTCGTTAGGGATCAATGTTGTGCGCATGAAGTGGCTTGTTATTGCTGGGGCGACACTTTGTACAGCAGCAGCCGTTGCAGTTGCAGGGATTGTTGGTTGGGTCGGCTTGATTATCCCGCATATCGCAAGGATGTTTGTCGGCAGCAATAATGAACGTGTACTGCCGATGTCGATAGCACTGGGCGGTGCATATTTGCTCATTATCGATACATTGGCCCGTTCAGTAACAGCGGCGGAAATTCCTTTGTCGATCTTAACGGCGATTGTCGGGGCACCGTTCTTTGCTTATCTTTTACGTCGTACAGGAGGTAGCTGGTCATGAAAATAGAAGTACGTGAAGGCAACTTCTGCTATGCGAAAAAGAAGGAAGTGAAGCCGTTCATTTATGAATCGAATATTAGCTTTACGCTGGAGCCGGGCAAGATTATGGCAATACTCGGTCCGAACGGTGCTGGGAAAACGACGCTGTTAAAATGCATTACCGGCTTGCACGACTGGCGGGTTGGTGAAACATTGATCGATGATGTACCGCTTCCAAAAGTTTCGCAAAAGGAGTTATGGAAGAAAATCGGCTACGTTCCGCAGGCGCATAAAATGGTGTTCGGCTTTTCAATTGAGGACTTAGTAGTAATGGGACGTGCTCCGTATATCGGTTCGTTGTCAAAGCCACGCAAGGAAGATTACTTAAAAGCACACGAAGCGTTAAATGAAGTAGGCATTGTGCATTTGGCGAAAAAGTCATGCAATGAAGTGAGCGGCGGGGAACTACAGCTGGCGTTAATTGCACGAACGCTCGTATCGAATCCGGAAATTTTAATATTGGATGAACCGGAATCGCATTTGGATGTGCAAAAGCAGGTTGTGATTTTGGAAACATTAAAACGCTTATCAAAAGAGCATAATATTTCATGCATTATTAACACGCATTATCCGAATCACGCGTTTTACCTGGCGGATCAAGTATTGATGATTGCAAAAGAGAAAAAAGCGGTAATCGGTGCGGTTCAAGAAGTAATGACCGAATCGCGGATGAAGGAGTACTTCAATATTGACCTGCGCAAACTGATCTTTGAAGAAGAAGATCTGTTATTTGAAACGATGGTGCCGCTTGCATTGGCGGCGAAGCGTAATATAAGCGAATGCCGTTTCAACAATTTTGAATAAGAGTGGATATTGTTGGATAAAATATGATGTTCATTTCCAAGAAATATTGTAATGGCCCCCTCATTTTGATATACTATTTTGTATTGTGACGTCCATACTTAGGAGGTGGAGCAAATGCATACGTTATTTTCAGTATTACTTATTATCGTAGCTATAGCCTTAATCGTTGTTGTATTATTACAATCAGGTAAAAGCGCTGGTTTATCAGGTGCCATCTCTGGTGGAGCTGAGCAACTATTTGGTAAACAGAAAGCTCGCGGAATGGATCTAGTCCTACACCGCACAACAATCGTTCTTTCTGTTGCATTCTTCGTATTAGCTTTAGCAATTACGAAATTCTAATCGATTGAAAATTAGATTGAAATTAAACGCCTAACCAAGCATTTAATGCTAGGTTGGGCTTTTTCTTTTAGTGTGGGCTCAAACGCAGTATAATAGAAGAAATGGAAAGTTCTTCACATCTTTCAGCGAGTGTACATCACTCGCTGAAAGATGTGAAGGCCTCCGGCGGATGTCATAGATTCGATAAGGAGTTCTTTGTGCAAGCACAAAGACGAATCTAGACGCAATTACGCCGAGGCGTAATTGATTGAAGATTCAATGGTGTGATTGGATCGTATTCTTCATATTATGGAACAAGACGGGAGCCACGTGTATGAAAACAGCTTTGTCTTCACCGTTCTTCTTTCAGGCAGGACCGAGAGCGGTTTTATTATTACATGGATTTACAGGAAGTTCGGCAGATGTGCGGATGCTTGGACGCTTTTTGGAAAAGCACGGCTACACATCGCTTGCCCCACATTATAAAGGACATGGTGTTCCGCCAGAAGAACTGATTGTCTCAAATCCCGAAGAATGGTGGCAAGATGTAAAAAATGGGTATACTCAATTAAAAGAGGCAGGCTATGAAGAAATCGCCGTTGCGGGACTATCGCTCGGTGGCGTATTTTCACTCAAGCTTGCGACAAGTCATCCGGTAAAAGGCGTTGTCACAATGTGCTCGCCGATGACGATGCGCACGACAGACATTATGTTTGAAGGCGTACTTGATTATGCAAAACAATATAAAAAACAACAAGGTAAAAGTGAACAGGAAATTGAATTAGAGATTGAAGCGATCAAGCAGCAAGGAATGGCATCACTGCCTGAACTGCAGCAATTGATTTACGATGTACGAGAGACAATCGACTTACTGTATGCGCCGATTTTAGTGATCCAAGCGCGCAACGACAAAGTCATTAACCCCGATTCAGCCAATATTATTTATGACACCGTCGAATCGATCGACAAAAAAATCAGCTGGTATGAGCATTCGGGCCATGTCATCACACTCGACAAAGAAAAAGACCAGCTTCATGAAGAAGTTCTCACGTTTTTAAATTCGTTAGATTGGATAGTCTAATGGTGTGAATAAATTTTTGTTTTTTACGAAGCTTTGTGAATTGGAAATCCACGGTTACCATAACGTAAAGTTAATGCCAAAACCACAAAATCGTAAGAAACTTTATTTTCTGTTCAAAGGAGGGAAATAATACATGACACAACAAAATGAATTACAACAGCGCGTCCTTGATATGATGAAGGACGATGGCTATAAACCGATGACCGTATCGGAAATTGAAGATGTACTTGAATTAGAAGAAGCGGATGAGTTCCGTGAGTTAGTGAAAACACTCGTAAAAATGGAAGCACAGGGACAAATCGTTCGCTCCCGTTCAAATCGCTACGGTTTACCGGAACGCATGAACTTACTGCGCGGCCGCTTTATTGGTAACGCGAAAGGATTCGGTTTCGTCGCACCGGAAGAACAAGGCATGGACGATATTTTCATCCCGGCACATGAAGTAAATGGTGCATTAAATGAAGATACCGTGCTCGTACGTGTATTAAAGGAACAATCAGGTGACCGCCGTGAAGGAACGATCGTGAAAATCGTCGAACGCAGCAAAACATCATTTGTAGGTACATACCAGGCAAATCGCGGTTTTGGTTTTGTCGTTACAGATGATAAAAAATTAAATATGGATATCTTTATCGCAAAAGAGGACGCAATGGGTGCGGTCGACGGACATAAAGTCGTTGTAGAAGTAACGCACTGGCCGGATGCGACGAAATCTGCGACAGGGATGATCACGAAAATTTTAGGTCATAAAAATGATCCGGGTGTGGATATTTTATCGATTCTTTATAAATATGATATTCCGCCAGAATTCCCGCATGAGGTTGTGCAGGCGGCTGTCGATGTACCGGATGAGATTAGAGAACAAGACTTAGTCGGACGCCGTGACCTTCGCAATGAAGTGATCGTGACAATCGATGGTGCCGATGCGAAAGACTTGGATGATGCCGTGACTGTTGTGAAAAATGACAATGGCACATATAAGCTTGGTGTACACATTGCCGATGTTAGTTATTATGTGACACAAGGCTCTGTACTCGATCAAGAAGCATATGAACGCGCGACATCTGTTTACTTAACGGACCGCGTAATTCCGATGATTCCGCACCGTTTATCGAACGGAATCTGTTCATTAAATCCACAAGTTGACCGTTTAACATTGTCATGCGAAATGACGATCGACCAGGCCGGGCAAGTCGTGAAGCATGAAATTTTCCAAAGTGTCATTAAAACGACGGAGCGTATGACGTATTCGGATGTTTATAACATTTTAGAAAATCCGGATGAAAACCCGGAATTAATGGAGCGCTATGAAAGTTTAGTGCCGATGTTCAGAGATATGGCGGATTTAGCGCAAATTTTACGCAACAAACGTATGTCACGTGGTGCGATTGACTTTGATTTCAAGGAATCGAAAGTACTTGTTAATGAAGACGGCTGGCCGACTGACATCGTGTTACGCGAACGTACTGTTGCAGAGCGTCTAATCGAAGAGTTCATGCTTGCAGCGAACGAAACAATTGCTGAGCATTTCCACTGGATGGAGCTGCCGTTCTTATACCGTATTCACGAAGATCCGAAGCCGGAAAAACTGCAACGTTTCTTTGAATTTGTTACAAATTTTGGTATTATGATAAAAGGTACTGGAAACTCGGTACATCCGAAAGCATTACAGGAAGTCATTCGTTCGATTGAAGGCTTGCCGGAAGAGCCGGTTATTTCAACAATGCTGCTGCGTTCGATGCAGCAGGCGAAATATTATGCCGAGTCATTAGGCCACTTCGGTTTATCGACAGAGTTTTATACGCACTTCACATCACCAATCCGTCGTTATCCGGATTTAATCGTCCATCGTTTAATTCGTACGTATCTTATTAATGGCGATACATCGAAGGAAACGGTTGTGCAATGGAGCGCGGTAATGGATGAAATTGCGGACCATACATCTGGTCGTGAACGTCGTGCCGTTGAAGCAGAGCGTGATACAGATGCACTGAAAAAAGCACAGTTCATGTCCGATAAAATCGGTGAAGAGTTCGAAGGGATTGTGTCATCGATTACGAACTTCGGTATTTTCGTAGAGCTTGAAAATACGGTGGAAGGTCTTATTCATATTTCGAATATGACGGACGATTACTACCGCTTTGAAGACCGTCAGATGATGATGATCGGTGAACGTACCGGCCGCCAGTTCCGCATTGGGGATGAAGTGAAAATCCGTGTGGCGAATGTTGTGATCGAGGAATCTTCGGTCGACTTTGAATTCGTCGATATGGTGAGCAGCCCACGTCCGTCTCGTCGCCAAACATCGAAAGTCATCCATGCAGGTCGCAGAGACGGCCGCAAAAAAGATGATGAGCGTACTGGCGAAAAACGTGACCGCAAATCACGTGGCGGAAGCAAGGCACGCCCTGAAAAAGCAAAACGTTCAGGCTCATCTGACCGTGATCCACGCGGTCGCCGCAAAGAAGGTAAATCAGGCGATAAGCCGAAGTTTTACGAAGGCATCGCAAAAGGAAAAAAGAAAAAAAGTAAAAAGAAATAGTAAGGTGTGAAGCTATGATGCATTTTCGGCATCATAGCTCTCTACCTTTAAAATAGAGGTGTAAAACGAATGGCAAAAGGCGCAGGGAAAGTTTTAGCTCAAAACAAAAAAGCGAGCCATGATTACTTCATAGAAGAAACAATTGAAGCAGGAATGGTACTGACAGGAACGGAGATTAAATCCGTACGTGGTGCCCGTGTCCAGCTGAAGGAAGCGTATATTAGTGTTACGGGTGGGGAAGCATGGGTAAAAAATATGCATATTTCGCCATTCGACCAAGGGAACCGCTACAACCATGACCCGTTACGTGAACGCAAGCTGCTCTTACATAAAAAGCAAATCAGTGAATTAATCGGTGCCGTAAAGCGTGATGGCTATACGATTGTTCCGCTGAAAATGTACATTAAAGACGGCTATGCGAAGTTACTAATCGGTCTTGCAAAAGGTAAGAAAGATTACGATAAACGTCATGATATGAAGAAAAAAGAAGCGAAGCGTGATATGGAACGTGCTTTCAAGGACCGCCAGCAGTAAGCGGAATTCCGTTATTCTAAATGGCATTTATAGATTGTTCAAAAGAGATGTGTTAAACGAATTTGTTTATTTTTAACACATCTCTTTTTTTCGGGCAAAAAAGGTGGTTTTTAATCGAGAAGATGGGGGTACACATGTAAAGTGGAGTAAAAGCAAGGTTGAAATAACAGAATTTGAGGTGTTTTAGTCAATGGCATTAGCATACGTAGGAGGACTTCCACAAGTGAACGGATTACGCAACGCAGAATTGGTCGATAAAGTTGTTATTTTAGTTGAAAAGTATAGTGTACATGCCCATTGTTTGGCATTGGTTGAAGAGATAATTGCCGATGAGTATCCGGACTATAATGGTATTTTTGAGCAGCAAGTCGGGATGCCAGTAAAAGAATATATTACAAAAGTTCGATTACACAAAGCAGAAGGATTACTGGAAGATACACAAATGGACTTCAAGGAAATTTCAAAAGTGATCGGATTGAACGGATATTTTGAATTTACACAGCTGTTCAAGCGATTCCACGGTGTCACACCGGTAGACTACCGCAACCAATTGTATAAACAGAGCTAAGTAAATATTGGCAGTGTACGAGAGAAGCAGAATTACTTGCAAGCTTACCCGGTTTGTCATATAATTGACTGTACTAGCCAGTGTGTATCTACTCATACGGTACACGTTTTAAAGAGCAGGTTTTTATAGCTCTTTTCCGAACTTAACTCGGGTTTACTACTACTCGGGGACGTTACGGATTCGACAGGGGTGGTTCAAGCTCTGGTCGCGCGTCGGAGGTCTCGTCTTCGTCAACAACGGAAGTTATATAATAACTGGCAAACAACAAAACTTCGCTTTCGCAGCTTAATAGCGCGTAGCACTCAGCCTGTCTATCGCCCATGTAGACTACGCTGGGTTCAACTTAAGTGGGATACGATCGTTGGCACCACCTGAGTCAACGGTAAGAGATTTCCAGGTTAGCGATTCGGACGCCTGTTTGTCGGCATAAGAACTCGCGAATTGCAAGTAGACAAACTACACGCGTAGAAGCCGGCGTATTGGAGCTTCTGGACGTGGGTTCGACTCCCACCGTCTCCATAATACGATTTCATTGAGTTTCAATGAATGTCAAAACCCTTGTATATCAAGGGTTTTTTATTTTGTCTAATATCATACAATTTCAACGAATATCAAACGAACGTAGTCAAAAACGTAGTCAAAACGTATTAAAAGAATTACATTTCTAGATAGTTAGCAAACTTCAAAATAGCCTCTTCTTTCGCCTTTTTTGTGACGTGGGCGTAGATATTCATTGTTGTTTGAACGTCACTATGACCTAAACGATCTTGAACTTCCTTAAGGCTAGCCCCAGCTTCGAATAACAACGAGCAATGTGTATGACGTAAACCATGTGTCGTAATTGTTCCTAGCTTGTATTTCTTCTGTACATGTAGAATCCACTTGCGAGTTTTAGTAGGCTGTAAATACTCATTTACTTCATTACTGAATACTAGTTGCTTTGGTTGCATTGTATTGTAACCAAGTACTAAATAGTCCTGCTTTTGTTGCTTCTTCCATTCTTTCATAACAGACATTGTTTTATCATCCATTTTAATGGAGCGTGCTACACCTGTTTTCGTCGTTTTCATATATAGCTTATTATCTTTCCCACGTGATATAGCTTTATTAATACGAAGCTCATTTGATGTGAAGTTTAAATCATTCCAAGTTAAAGCTAATGCTTCACCTTTACGCATGCCGCTAAATGCTAATAATCGGAATAATGCATAGGCTTTAAAATTACTTTCTTGCTCTAGGCATGACAGGAAGTGAATAAGTTGTTCACGTGTATAGAAATTTTCCGCTTCTTCTCCATCATTCTGTACTATTCGTTTTTTAAATACATTTACAGGTGCTTCAACATGTGTGAATGGGTTGGTTTGTAAGAATCCACGCTTAACAGCAAAATCTAATACTTTTGCTGCGTATGCTTTTACAGTACGAAACTTCTTTAATTTCCCCGCCCACTCATTTACATGCTTTTGGCATATATCAATCGTGATTTTTTCAATCTTGTAAGCACCCATTGAAGGGAGTATATGATTTTTGAACAGGCCAGTCGTTTTAACGAATGTGCTTTCTTCTACCGTATTCTCATACTGAACCACCCATAGGTCATAAAGCTCCTGATAAGTTTCAGCACGTTCTTGCTTGTATGTACCGTTAGCTACATCTAGCTTGATACGTGCAAGTGCTAATTCCGCCTCTTTACGTGTTTTAAAGCCACGCTTCATTGTACGCTTCTGTTTACCTGTTAGTGGATCAATCCCTAAATAAGCAGGGAATTCATATCGTGTTTCACCGTTCTTTAGCTTATAGCCTTTAATTGGTGAAATTTTCTTTTTTGTCATTTCAGTAGTTCCTCCTAAATCAGTTGAGGGGGCAAATGATAAAAGAGAGGATTTACCTCATGATTATTATAACGAATCATAAGATAAATCCCCACCATTAATTAAAAACTATGCTCTTGAAAGAAGCGGTCAATTTCCTTGCGTGATATACGTTTCACACCATCAATTTCACATACTTGTAAGCCAAGTGTACGGTACTTCATAAGTGTGTTATACGATACACCAGCGTACTTTGCTCCTTCTTTTAGTGAAAGCCACCCACTATCAATAAATTCATGATGTGCAGTTTGTATTGCTTTTTGTACGGCTTTTATAACTATTTCTTCAAGATCTGTATTTGTTAAATTTATATTCATTTTTACATGCCCCTTTTTCATTTAATCCCCGCAATTTAATTGCTGTTATGGATTTATACGAGGCAAAAAGGGCATTGTTAAATCCAATTTGATGCTACCACGAAAATGAATTGTTAAAGCTTGTCAAATAAAATTCAAACGCTGAATGGATAAAAAGTAATGTTTAAATTGGAATCTTCTAGTTCCCCCCCGGTGCCTACTAAATCAATTAATAAGGTGGGATATGGAGGGAGCTACGTGATACCTATGAATATTTTTTCATGAAGGTTGTTGCATATTTAAAATTAAAATTTAATTTTATTATTTCACTTGCGTATGTAGATTATGTCGGAGGTGAAAAAAAGCAACACATTTAAATTGCTAAGGAACTTTATTCCATCCATTAGCTACTAGAAAACTAATTAGTGTATTCATTAATAGTTATAGCAATAATAAAAGCACTTTGAAATTGGTGCAAATAATTGAAGGAGTCATATAAATGAAACTTACAGATTACCTAAAGGAGTTAAACGCAGGAAAGAAATTCAAACCTACTGCAAATTTGGGATATGTATATGCACCGAATTGTATTCGTCGCTGTTTACGTATATCACAAGAAGAAAAATTAGTATTATTTGAAATATATAGTCTATACAACGAAGAAAAAGGATATGCATTCCCCACTCAACAAACATTGGCAATGTACGTAGGTGTTAGTTCATCCTCTATTAGTAAAGCATTAAAACGTTTAGAAGAAAAAGAGTTTATTACTTCTTATGGTGCTAAAGGTAAGAAAAAACGCTACATCCCCAATTTTGCATTACATGAAAATCCGTACTTAGTATTAAGTGAAACTTTTCACTTTGTCACTAAGGTAATTAACAAACATATACCAGAGGAGTTATGTGGAGCATGGGGGAATAAACTGTTAGCTCTTGTAAATGTAAAAAAAGAATATGAGTTTACAGAAAAGGATATGTACGGAAACTTTATAAAAAGCTTCGATAAAAATACCACACCTTCAGATTTAATGGTTTTTATCACACAATACATTTCTAATACCTATCATATTAAACTAGATATTGATTGGAAGAATGAAACAAAAAAAACCAAAGAAGAAGAAACAGTAACACCTCATTCACACTTCAGAAATTATAAAAAAAGAAAAAGTAATGAGCTACAACCGGATGAGCATGAGCAAGAGGAACTTAAAATTTGGATGAGAGAAATGGGGATAGAAGATTAACAATAAGCAGTTTCAAAAATGAAATGCCAATAGTTATTTATAATAATCTAACTTTCAAAAAAGAAAGTGCTCATGCATTTTTGCAATGTCAACTTGCTTATTTGCAGACATACTAATATATATTATAAATATCATTTAAACTACTATTAGATACTATTCCGCAAAGCGGTTCCCCAAGGAGAATCTAAGAGGAAATATTAAAACAAAGGAAAAGTATGTGCATAGATAATCACATGCTTTTTCTCATAGACTACAGTACTCAAATCCTATAAAAATTTATTTAATTTGGCTTAGTGTTTTTCCCTCAACAGTAAGAAATGGAGAGGTGTGGTGCGTTTTCAAAAGTTATAGGTGCACCAAAACGCAATAAATTTCTCTCATAAAGTTATTACGAAAAAGTTACTCATTATCTTTCCAAGCGATTAAAGACTCAATAAACATTAAAACAGCATTTTGATCTTTCTTAGAACGGCCTTCTAACAGACATACGATTTTTTCTAACTCAAAGCTAAGCACTTTTGATTGGGTTTCTTTATCATCGAAAAGCTCTTCTAAAGTAATTTCTAACGCAGCGCATACTTTTGCAACACTCTCGATTGTAGCGTTCTTTTCTCCACGTTCAAGTTGTCCAATATATGTGTAATGCAAAGAAGCACGATATGCTAATTCTTCTTGACTAAGACCACGTTCTTTACGTAAGAAGCGAATTCTCTCCCCAACCATTTTTGCTAAATTCGTCATGTAACCACCTCATTATTAAGGATTGTCGAGAAATGAATTTATAACCATATACCTGTGCTTTTTAATTTGATCAAAAGCAATAAGCTTTCAGAGGAACTAGTAAAATAGGTCTGTTTATTGGTAATTCAAACCAATAAAAATAGGTGATTTATAGGTTGTATATGATATGATAGATGTGACTGCTTTTTTAGTGAATATCTTGTATAAAAGCCAATTTTATTAAGTTTTAAGAAGATAAACTTGTATAACGTTTATTGATTCTATAATTGGTGTTATAGGCAGTAAACATTTTCAAAATGAAAATTAAATTAAGATTTTATATTTGAAAATCTATATTAAAAAATATTTTTTGACTTAAGGAGATATAAGTGATGGTACGTTCTTCAACAATTATTAATAGTCAATTGTGGAAAAAATCTTTAGGGGATTCTTCTGAATGGGGCTTTGATAACGAAAGACAGCGTTTAATAAATGCGTTTGACAGCTTTAGGGAAAATGCAAATGTATTAGCAAATGAAATCGCAATCGATTTACCAGACTTTACTGTACATGATGAAACACATTTAGATGCATTGTGGGAGATGGGTAGTCAAATAGCTGGAGATGGTATTACGCTTAATCCTATTGAAGCCTTTGTATTTGGTGGTGCTGTGTTGCTCCATGATCTGGGTATGGCGTCAGTTGCATATATTAATGGTGTAGACGATTTAAAAAAGGGTGAAGAATGGGAAGATGCCTTAGAATATGCATTCAGACAAAGTTACGGTAGACCTTCAACAATAGAAGATAATAAATTTGAGGATAATAAAATACTCAAAATTGCTACTGAAAGTCGGTTACGATTATTACATGCTCATCAAGCAGAAAGACTATGTTTTCTTGAATGGAAAAGTAGCGAAGGTATTACATACAAGCTATTAAATGATACTCAGTTATTAGATCATTTAGGAGAGGTTATAGGGAAAATTGCTGCAAGTCATTGGTGGCCTATTGAGAAAGTGGAAGCTGAGTTAAAGAGAAATTTAGGCTCTCCTACACCTTATCCTGTTAGTTGGAGTGTAGATTGTTTGAAAATAGCTAGTCTTCTGCGATGTGCAGATGCAGCACATATAGATAATAGAAGGGCTCCAAGTTTATTAAAGGTATTAAGAAGACCAACTGGTTTATCTGAAAGCCACTGGACTTTTCAAAATAAATTATCAAGACCAGTACTTGAAAATGATTTGCTAGTATATAACTCAATAAGAAGTTTTAAGGAAGATGATATTGAATCATGGTGGATTGCTTATGACACAATTCGAATGATTGATAATGAAATAAAGTATGTCAATAATACATTGAAGAATAATGGTAGAGAGCCCTTTAAAGTATATGGTGTCAAGGGTGCGAATAATGTAAATATTTTATCTGAACATATTCATACTCAAGGTTGGGAACCTGTAAATTTAGATGTGAAAATTAGCAACGTGAGTCATATCGTAAAACATTTAGGTGGAGCTGAATTGTATGGAGATTTTAAATACATACCATTGAGAGAAGCAATCCAAAATGCAGTAGATGCAATTGAAGCTAAGAGAAAATTATATGGATGGGATGAAAATTTCGGAAAAATTGTTGTATCCTATGGTGAAGATGAGTATGGCAGATGGATTGAAATTTCTGATAATGGGATAGGAATGTCAAAAAGGGTTGTTACCGAGAAATTATTAGATTTTGGATCCTCATATTGGCAAAGCTCCTTAATGATGGACGAGCATATAGGCTTATTAGCTAGAGGTTTTAAAAGCATAGGAAAATATGGATTAGGTTTTTTCTCTTTATTCATGCTAGGTGATGTTAGTGTTACTACGAGATCTGTACATGCAGGACCTGAAGAAACATTTGCACTATCGGTTAACAAAAATTTAAATCACAAACCTATTTTAAAGAAAGTAAATCGAACTCAACAAATACCTGATTCGGGAACTAAGGTTAAAATATACCTAGATGAAGAAGTTTCAATAGAAGAGATTGCAAAAAGTTTATCGTTAAGGCACCTTAGAGAATTTCCTGATATTAAGGATACTTATGGGCAATTATCCTATATATTAAAACTTATGGCTCCCACACTTAGTGTAGATCTTTATTTAAAAATGGAGACTGAAGAGAAAATTATTGGAGCAAATGACTGGAAAAGTATTGATAATAAAGAGTTGATTAGTAGGTTAATTGGATATGAGTTTGAAGCGCTATCAACAGAATATAAGGAATCAATAGAAAAATTTCAGCATTTATTAACTCCTATTTATAATCAACGAGGAGAAATGGTAGCAAGATTAGGTATTATGCCTATTTCAAAGCGTAATGTACATTTATCAGGAATGATTACTTGTGGTGGGCTAATATCAGAATTCACAAATAGAACTATTGTGGGTGTGCTAACAGGAGAAGCTATTACCGCAAACAGATATTTTTGCAAACCATATATTACGGTTTCTGATTTATCAACATGGGCTCAAGAACAATGCTCTGAAATTGAAAAATTGAAATTAGATTTTATTTTGCAATGCAGTGCTGCAAATATTATTAATTTATGTAATGCACATACACAAAATTTATTAATTTGCGATACTAATGAAGGTTATAAGTCATTTAATGATTTAGTGAGTATGGATTTATCTAAAGAAATTGTATTAACTGAGAGAAATGTAATGGATAAAATAGAGAAAATAAATGAAAATGTAATAGTTATTGGAGGTCTGGGGGGGAGCTTTTTTGAGGTAACATCTCTTAATTATATAAATTATTGGCCATTGGAAAATGAGGAGGACTATTCATTTAGAGGCAACAAATTGGTTACTAAAGCTATTGCAGAAAACTGGGGTGTAGATGTTAATTCAATCACTGAAGTATCCATTATTAAATATAAACATGATGAAGGTGTAAATAAGGCTATTGGTGTTAATAAATATGGGGAAGAGATAATGAAAAAGGTAACTTTATTGAAAATGCCTACTCTTGGGTCAGTTAAACAATAGATTAAATTTAACATTAATGTATACGGACAATTATTAAATAAAATATTTTATCGTAGTCAAAAACGTAGTCAAAAAAATTAAATGCCCCCGCAACTATTGATATATAAGTACTTTGAGACAGTTGGTTCGACTCCCACCGTCTCCATACTCAAATTGGTTGACGATTTTCACGATTAGGGATATTGAACGGGAGTTTAACTCTTGTTGAATATCCCTTTTGTTATCTCTAAGTAAAATTAACATATTTAAATCTGTTCCTAGACCTTCTAATCAAAATGATTGGGAGGTTTTTTCTTGTCTAATAGAAAACGAAAGCATCTTTTGT
Source organism: Solibacillus isronensis (assembly GCF_023715405.1). Lineage (NCBI taxonomy): Bacteria > Bacillati > Bacillota > Bacilli > Caryophanales > Caryophanaceae > Solibacillus > Solibacillus isronensis. The sequence goes on along the minus strand of NZ_JAMBOC010000002.1, from coordinate 252,244 downwards.
TATAGAGCTTAGGGCAATGGCATGAAAGCAATTATGTAGTTTATTTGGATTAATTAAAAGTTCTTAGGGAGCTAGATGTAGAATTTTCGATATGAGTAACGAGATGTTTGTATGGCTTGTAGTTATATTAAACAAAAATAGCTCTCAACACATTAGTAGTGTGAGAGCGTGATATATAGTTAGTTATATTAAAGTGAAATTTTGTAATATATCAAGTTCAATCTGTTCTATAATTTCTTCTTCTTCAAGACCTATACTGTTATAAAATACTTTTCCAGCTTCAATTAAATCATTCTTAGTTGCTTGAGTATTTAACAGCGTTGCATACTCTTCAAGATAATTCTTTTGACTGTAAGATAAGTCTTTTATTCCCATTGAAGTTAGTATTTGATATAGGTACATTTCAAAATCTAAAATTCCTATTAAGTCAAATTTAATGAGCGCTTTTGCAATATTACTATCGTAACCCACTGCAATTTCATAGAAAAATTCACCATATAACTCTTTCGTGTATTTAGGAGTATTATTATTTAGGCTAACTGCATAGTCTTTTAAATATTTCAGTCTATAAGAGGTGATATTGCTATCGATTGTACTAGTATATAAATAATGTTCTGTGGAAGCGATTGTATCGTTACTGTCATATTTGTATGATGTATATTTTTCCTCTAAAGGAAGTAATGTAGATAAACCTAAAAAGCTAAAATTATCTCGAATAAATTTATTAGGTGAAGTTTTAAAGTGTGGACGCACATATGTACCGTCTTTACGATAATATCCTTTAACATATACTAGCTCATTAATTTGTTCGTACCCAATGAGATTGTGTCCTTTGTATAAGTTCACTATGTTTTTTGTAGAGTACTTTGAAGTTGAATTGTTATTGTTGAAGTAATAATTGGAATTATAGCTTGAAGAACTACTAGAACTTGAGCTACTTGAGCCACCTGAATTTCGATAGTGAGATTTCACATAAGTACCATCTTTACGATAGTATCCTTTAACATAAGTTTTCTTTGCTTCCACATCATCTGCAAAAAATCCAAGAAATAGTGGAAATACAATTATAAAACTTAGTAATACTAATAATCCTTTTTTCATAAGATACCTCCAATTTTTTATGCTAATTTTACCATGAATATCTTTTTTTGGGTAATGTTATGTGGGATTTGTTGATAGGTATTCGAAAAAAATAAAATGAACTACAGGCTATTGAAAGTGAGACCTGAAAATTAGATTGTGGTGTAAAAAACAATTGTTGGTATCGCAATTTTGAATATATGCTGTTAACCAGATCGCTGATTTCATATCTAAAAATGCCTCCACATACATTGTTTTACTATACGGTAAAGCAGCTATGAAATATATAGACAGGTATGTGTTCACTCGTTACACGATTTTGAATAGAAAGTCCTCCTGCCCGATGTTCTTGTGTTTCTGGCTCTCCAACAAAGCTACAATCAACATGAGCCTCATGATAAAAGTGATGTATACGCTTTAGCCCCCGCGAAAGAAAACCCTTTTTTGGCAGTGGGGACAATAAAGTTCTTTTTTAGCTGATAACGACTTTAAGAGGGTCTTATCATCATTAAAAGCAAATTGTTTTTCTCTGTTTTGATCAATTGCTACGAACATTTTCTCACCTCTTTTAGTAAGGCATTTATTTTACAAGTTAGCAGGATACTACTTGGAATTTGATATAGTAACAATAATTACATATATTTACATCAGTATAGAAAAGATTGTGATGATTGAACAGGATAATAAAGAGAATTGTTTATAAAATTTTTAAACTTTTTAACTAAGTGTACCTAAATAGTGTAAAATTATGGTGTTTATATGAGGTGGAGGTAATAGTGTGGTAAGTCCAATAAGTATAATTAAAAATAATTCATTCTTATTTAAGGCAACAAATATTCAAGAAGTTGCAAGGTTTCTTGCAGAACATCTAAATACAACTAAATATAAATGTTATGATCCAATTGAACGATGCTATGTTTATGACATTCCATTCTTTGTTGGAGAAGATGAATATCGATTTGTTTCACCTGACGAAATAGCGGCAAATCGTCGAAAAGAACTCGAAGAAAGAGATCATAAAAATGCGCATAGAATTTGGTTAGTCCCAGCAAATCCGAATGAATATGACATAGAGAGTGCGTTTACCCGATATGATACATTAGACTGGAAACGATCTTATAATTATGAAAATGGCGATATTTTATACATATAAGTTTCAAGAGAAGTTATAGAAGGGTTGGTACGTACTAAAGATTTTACATATAATAAAACGTTTTGGATGGATGAACAGAAATTTGAGCAATCCAATGAGTGGGATTGGACACGTATACGCTTAGTTGATGAAGTTGATAATCCAGAACTGTCTCTAGCACATTTACGTGAGCAAGGTTTGAAGGGGGATATTCAAGGATTGATGAAATTAACGGGTGTATTGCGTGTTTATATTATGCCATTCTTTGATAGGGACTTAACGGATGGTTTTATCCTGATGAAGTTCCTGAAACATTAGAAGAAGGAAAGCGTAAAAGTGTTATGGTGAATGTTTATGAACGCAATCCTTTTGCTCGCAAACAATGTATCGATTATTATGGGATACAATGTCAAGTTTGTAATTTGGATTTTGAGAAAACCTACGGAGAAGTAGGGAAAGATTTTATTCATGTACATCACATAAAGACACTTCATCAAATACAACAGGGCTATATCGTAGATCCAATAAAAGATTTAATACCTGTTTGCCCAAATTGCAATTCAATGCTTCATCACAAAGAAAAGGGTGTATATTTATCGATAGAACAATTAAGGGAACGTATTTTAGATAGCCATTGAAGTAAAAAAACCGTTAAGTGTTCCGTGATAAAAGTAGTTCGCCATAAATTAATTAGTCCCATCTGCATTGAATAGCAGGTATTACAAAATTGGATATTTAAGTTAACTTTACTGTAGAGGTGATGGGAAATTCCCTACACCTACTTCGTATAGGGAAGGGAATATAGGGTTTATGTCTAATATAAAAATAATTCAAAATTTCATTAATAGCACAAAGGATTTATATTGTGATGATTGTCTATCGTCGGTATTGAATATTAAACCGAGACAGCAAGTTAACCAAATATGTAATAAACTACAAGTACAAGGCTTTATAAAAAGAGAAATCAAGCAATGTTGTAATTGTTTAAAAGATAAATTGGTAAATGAAAATTAGTATAACAAAAACAATTGGAAAAATGTAATTGCAGCTTCTGATACGAACTGATAATTTTTAATGGGTATAGAATAATAATCTTTTATATTAATACGTGTTTATTGATTGGATATTTAAGAGGAGGAAAGAATAAACTGAAAAATAACTTGGGAGAATAGAATATTCCGAATTTTTATTGGAAATTCCTGTGAGGGAAATGATATAATAAAAATGCCTGCTATTAATACGCTAGCAGTATACAATGTTTGAAACATTCAAGTAGTAAGCTAAAGAACGAATCAAGCAGAATAAGAAACAGTGGAACAAAGATTTCCATTATATCACCTTCCTGGCTACTAACTTTGCAATTAATCTCATTGTAACAGATAAGTTGAATCTCATTCTGGTGTGCTACATCTAAAAATGGTCAATATTGTAGTACTATGACTTTGCGCTGCAGAAGGGACGATAGACAGATACCAGATCTGCTGTCCCTTCCGCTCCAAAAAAAGAGGTGTAGGAATGCTTAATCCTGAAAAATATAAAACTAAAAGGTATTTACATTTTGATAAAAGAGTAAAAATCGAAAATGTTGAAAGCTATGTAACTAATTCTAATAAAATTGGAAAGCATAGCTTTTTACCATTTATTCACTATGTTTCATCCTTTAATAAGAATATAGGAACAAAAAATCCCGAAATGAAATATCGACCAATTAAGAGGAAAGATCGTAACATTATGTATTCAGGTCATCTTGATAATTATATTTACAAATATTATGCAGATGAAATTTTAAATACTAAATACAATAATTGGTGTTTACATTTTGGAATTGATGAATGTGTAACGGCATATCGAAATAAAAAGGATGGAAAATCTAATATTGATTTTGCTGCTGAAATTATAAGTAATATAGTCAATTTAAAGGAAGCCTATATTTTAGTGGGGGATTTTACTAGTTTTTTCGATAAAATTGATCATAAGTTATTAAAGAAAAACTTAATAAGAGTGTTAGAAGCGGAGAAACTGAGTAATGATTGGTTTAATGTCTATAAATCCATTACTAAATACGGCTATTATGAAAAAAACTTTTTAACAGAGAAATTCGGTACTGATAAGCAAATTAAAAGTACGGGTAAGAGAAGTTACTTTAATGAGTTAAAAGATTTTAGGACATTTCAACGTGAAAATCCAGCAAATAAAAATGAAAACAAATATGGAATTCCTCAAGGGACAGCGATTAGTGCAGTTTTTGCAAACTTATATTCTATAGAATTTGATTTAGAAATGAAGCAGTTAGCTGATCGATATTCAGGTTTGTATAGAAGATATTCAGATGACTTTATTTTAGTAATTCCAATGAAGAAAGAGCAGTTGAATTCATTTGATTGTTTAAAAAAAATAGAAGTAGAAGTAAGAAATCTAGCTTCAAAGAATAAAATTGAAGTTCAAGAAGAGAAGACTGGATTATTCATATACAGTGACTCTAAGATTAAAAATTTAAATGATCCAAAAACAGGTCATATAGATTATCTTGGATTTGTTTTTGATGGAAATTCGGTGAAAATGAGAGGGAAAAGTCCTTATAAATTTTATCGTAAAGCGTACCAAATGATAGATAGTGCCAAGAAAGTAAAAGATAAAAAATCTTTAGAGAAATTGCCATATAGAAAGAAAATTTACAGTTTGTATACTGATCTAGGTATTAATAGAGGAGAATTCGGGAATTTCATCACTTATGCCAAACGTGCTCAAGAAAAATTTGATGAGATATCGCCTCATACAAAGAATATAATGATTCTACAGATAAAAAATCGAAAGAAAAAAATCGAACGGCGCTTAGGAATAAATATTCATACAAAGGTTCAATAAGTTAATATTGAGGTTTCATATTGTGAAGCTATTTAAAAAAATATATATGAGCTATGGAGAAGTAAATTCCCAAATTTATCAAAGTCAATATTCATAAGCCCATGATTAAAATTAAAAATAAGTATTAAAAGGATACAAAAACATATAGAAAAACAAATGTTGAAATAAAGCATAACTTTTCCAAATGGAAAAGTTATGCTTTATTCTTCTTTAGAAACGGAATGCCCCCTATTTTGCAGGAGTTTAGCTACAAAAAAATACTCCAGGCGTACAAAAAATAGGACTGGTCAACCGATTATGTACGAAAGTAGCTCCAAAAATAGATAATAAAATTTAAGCACACACAATCTGGAGTTGTAAGTAACTCATCATTTTTGCATCAAAATATAGAAGAATGATCTCTGGAAAAATAAAAGTGGATTTCTGGAAAGCATTACATCGACTCTGTTAAAAAAAGGCGAAATGGTTTTGTAATAAGTACCTTAATAACACCACCTACCTATAAATATAACGAAGATTTATATAGCAATGAGTTTCGTGTCAAGCCTTATCAGAAAAGGATTTCACCATCCCTGACAAGGCTTTTTATTGCAATATTCATGCATGTGTCTGTAACTGAATAATCCGATTATGCTTAACAATAAAAATGCTTCATATAGTAGCCGACCGCATGTGCACGATTGTAAGTGTTCGATTTGCGCATGAACGTTTTAATATAATGCTTCACTGTCGCCTCACTAACCTTCATATACTCGGCAATCTCAAGGGTTGTCCAGCCTTCTGCAATAAAATGGAGTGTCTCTAGTTCCTTTCCAGTAAACTTGCCCTGTAGTTGCCCGACTTTATGTTGCCCAACAATTTGATCACTCATATAATCAACAAATCGGATTAAATCGATTTGCTGCTGTTCGGACAGCTCAGCATCAAAATGCACCGAAATCATTCCGACCAACACTTGTCGCTTATGGATTGGTAATACTGCCACACATTTTGTAGAAGAGGGTAGCTTGTATTTTGGTGGAATGCTCGTTGCAAGCATTCGTTCATTCACAAATAAGGGCTGACACTCTTTTACTCCTATATATAATAACGGCATGCTGATTAATGAATCAATTCGATCAAGCGGCTTCGTAATTTTCTTTTCTGTATTAATTTCTAGAAAGACCTCTACTAAATTATCGAAATGGGAATAACGGTAAACTTCCGCAAAACTACATTGATGCTTTGTAACTAATTGAACTAGTAGGTCACTAACCTTTTGCGCACTGTTTTCATATATTAATTTTTCAATAACATCTACCTTCAATAATTAGCACCGCCTTTTATTTAAAAAGATAATTGTAAACGCTTAATTACCTAATAATATAACATTTTTATCCATTTTAGAACAATTCTGAGTACTACTAAAATACTATAATAAATATAATAAAACTGAAGGGGTGAAGAGATTGAAAGCTTTAGTATTTAAAGGTAATAAAGTTTCGGATTTCACGAATTACGCAGATCCAACAATCGATGAAAACGGCATTATTGTCAAAGTCATGGCAAATGGGGTATGCCGTAGTGACTACAGTATGTGGTATAGCGAAAATGCCCCAAATACAGAAATTTGTGGACACGAAATGACAGGTGTTGTAGAAGAAGTGGGTGAAAATGTTAAAAACTTCAAACCTGGCGAACGCGTGTTAGTTCCATTTTCAGGTAGTGACGGCACTTGCCCACATTGCTTAGAAGGAAATACGAATCTATGCGATAGCTTCCTAGTTCCAGGAGCTACTTTCAATGGTGGCTATGCAGAATATTTAAGTATCCCGTTCGGTGATCGTAACTTATTACACTTACCAGATGCGATTTCGTTCTTAGACGGCGCTGCATTAGGATGCCGTATGATGACTGCTTTCCACGGTATGATCGACCGCGCTGAGGTAAAAACAGGCGATAAAGTAGCCGTATTTGGGTGCGGCGGGATTGGCTTAAGTGCTATCAATATCGCTTCGAACGTTGGTGCAACAGTAATCGCCGTTGATATTAACGAAGATAACCTTGAGCTTGCCCGTCAAATGGGAGCAAAGTATGTAATCAACGGAAAAGAAGAAAACTTAATCGAACAAATTGCAGATTTAACAGGTGGAGGCGTAGATATTTCTGTTGATGCATTAGGTAACCAAACAACTGCTGTAAACTCATTACAAGCGTTGAAGAAAAAGGGGAAACACCTTCAAATCGGTGTAGTACGCGCTGATGGCAGCGGTACAATGGTAATTCCAACAGACTTGATCGTTATGAAGGAAGCGCAATTCATTGGTACTTTAGGTATGCCAATCAGTGGTTTTCCTCGCCTCCTAAGCTTAGTTGAGCAAGGGCGTTTACAACCTGGTAAAATGGTAACAGCCGAAATCTCACTATCAGAAGTACCAACAATCTTCGACAAAATGTCCCGTTTCGAAACAAAAGGCACTTATGTCGTAACAGATTTCACGAAATAACGATAAGGCAAAAGTACGAGGCGTAAAACCTGTAATTTTGACCTAATACAATTAGGCAATAAATAACTAAGAGCTACAAATAACATACAATACTAAAAAACGGTGGCGGCTGAAGGGAAATCCTTTAGCTACCACCGTTTTTATAATGAATAATTTCGCTTCCTTATTCCTTCACCTGCACAAAAACATACAACTCCGCATAGCGTTGATTGCCATAGGATTGAGCATTTTGAACGATGATTTTAAGCTTCGCGCGGTCGTTTTCTGTGGTGATTGTAGCATCTTCTAAAGTTAACTCGCTGTGATCACCTGTAAAGAGGGTGTCTAGTTCCTCCAACGGCCATGCTAAAAGCTCTTGCTCGTCTTTCTCTAACACGAGCTGGTCTTTTTGTAAACGGAGCTGCATATTGTTTGCTAATTCAAAGCGTCGGTGCATTGAATTTTGTGAAGCGGATACTTGCACAAAATAATCGTAATGATCAATCGCAGTAATAACCTGTTCATCCCAATCTAAGTTCGTCGTATAATACACTTCATTCGTGTAATCTTTATATTGTTGCGAAAAACCAAAGATTTTATCGAACGGTTTATTTGGTAGCCACGCAATGTCATAATCCAACCGCTGCAAATAATCAAATTTCTCCGTAATGAATTGTTTATCCTCATTAGAAATTTCCGGATTCGGCTGAACTTCTCCATTGTACATATTGAGCGATTGTAACCGCTCCTGCAGCAGATTTTCCTGATTGTTTTTACTGATCGTAAAGGCATCAACAGGTGGGATGACAGAAAGTAAACTAAACCCGATGAAAATCGGTGCAACAAGCCATTGCTTTTTTGGCATGAATGTCAGAATTAGTGCGATAATGATGGCAAATAATCCGAATAAAATAACAAAATATCGGCCATGTGTCATGCCGGTCTCTCCAATTTTCATGATAGAGACAACGAGCTGATAAAGCACAATGACAAGTAATACTTTCGGGAAAATGAGACGGAACCATTTCGTTAATACATTATTAATCTGGTAGCTTAAAAAGTACACGATGAGTACCGTTGTCGCGAAATACACTAATAATGGTTCGAGTAAATTTTCCGACCAGTCGGTGAAATGCAGTGCGATATAAATTACTAAAATGACAGCATACACCATTGTCAGCGGTACGATTACGTATGAAAGCAACACCTCGAGAATAGGAGCGCGTTCCTCTTCCTTCATTGTCAGGGACAGGAAGAATAATGGCATGAACAATCCAAATACAATCGCCGCGATATACTCGATGATATGTGAATTGACCGAAAACAGTAAATAATTGATCGCTGCATAGATGAGCATTAATCCTACAAAGATGACGATGGAGAAGAAGGCTGTGATGAGTACGCTTTTAAAAATATGGAAAAACCGTGCACTGAAGTTTTCCTCTCCGCGCCATATAAAGCCCATCATGAGCGCACTGACAACAACGCCTGTTTGGATCGCTAATACAAGATCATTGGAGCTGCTAATCCAGAAGAAAAGCCCTGTAAAAAAAATTGCGATGCTATACGTTATGACATGTTTGGCAAATAAGTCAGCTACAGAAGCAGCAAATACAGCAACAACAAGCGTTGCCAGCCATTTTTCGTAATTTGCCACAGTACCGCTAATTTCTGCTACATTCACGAAGAATAAGACGACTAAGAGCACAGTAGCTAGTGGAAATGCTTTGATTGCCTCGGTTATTGCTGCAAATTGTTGAAAGATTCGATTAAACCTCATCAAAGATACCCCCCTTTATGTCTTCATTATATGCTTTTATTTTAGATGCTCAAGCTAATCATTTTCATTGAATCGACAAATGAATAGATTTATTAATTAGAACTTTCAGAAAACTCCTTATAATATCGCTGCGGGTGCTGCGCTGTTAATCGTCATGGGTGGCACAGAAAAAGATAGTAAAGTAGCAGGGCGCGGCGGTATTTTTTGCGGGATTATGCTAGGTCTATTAATTATTCTGATTAATGTCGCGATGTTCGTAAAAATCGACGTGGTGGCAGGGGTAGATATGCCAACATTAGAGCTGGCCAATCAAATTCATCTAGCGGTAGGTGTTCTTATGTCAATCGCACTCTTAGGAATGATGTACAATACGGCAGTCGGTATGTTCTATGCCTATACCGTACGTTTCTTTGCACCACACAAGTTTAGTAGGGAAAGTTTACTCAACGATGGGCTATTTAGGGTTTGCTTTAATTCTTATCGTGATTGTTGCATGGATTCGACGAAAAAAGTTGAAACAAACGGAAACTATACCTCCTTTTAAACAACTTTCGAATAGGGAAGTGTCCTAGACTTTAGTTAGTTATAACCAAATGCCATAGATTAATATATACACATTATAAAAAGCTCTAATTGCTGTGATATCAGCGTTTAGAGCTTTTCTGATTGAATAATATTTATGCAGTAATTTATACAGAGAAGTTACACCAGTGATGCAACAGTATTTTAGCTTATAGAGGCAGTTTCCCATATTGTAACAAATCGTGTATATTTCTTATAATGACACGAAAAATGGAGTTATCAATGAAAAAATACAACTTTATTAAAAAACAATTATCCAAAACAAATAAGAAGAATGACGAAAACTATGTGGTATCACGGATTTGGCATTTGCTGAATAATACGGAAGTGAAAATGATTACTCAGCAATATATCGTCCGGGACGTAAAAACAAAAACCTACGCGCTAGCAGATATCTATTTTCCACAAATCAATATGATTATTGAAATTGATGAGCCCTATCATTTAACAGAAGAAATGGTACTGAGTGATTCTATGCGTCAACACGATATCGTACAAGCGATTGAATGTGAGATCATTCGTATAAAAGTTATCAATGATTTGCAGGAAATGAATGAAAGAATCGACTCAGTAGTTTTACATATTCGCCAACGGTTTGAAACAATGGATTATAAGGTATGGGATGTTGAACAGGAGTATAATCCAATGACTTACGTACATAGAGGATACATGGATGCAACGGAGCACATTGCCTTCAAAACGGTAAAAGATTGCTGTAACTGTTTTGGAGCGGGGTATAAAGGATTGCAAGGAAGTGGGGCCAAACATAAGTTTCAGGAGGCCATCGATATTAAAACGTTAAAATTTTATCCGAATGCCAGTTGGGATAATGAACTAAACGCGGACGAACAATTCTTCACAGAGTATCATACCGACTTAGAATTTAATACAGCTTATATGAAGAAACGACTGTATGAGCTAAGACAAGAAATTGCGTTATTTGCTCATGTCCGAAGTGAATTTGGTGGGTTTGAATATGTATTTAAAGGGTGGTACAAAGTGAATCAGAAGCGAACGCTGGAGTTAGGGAAGGTTTGCTACGAGCGTGTATCAACTATAATGCCGACGTATTTTGAAGGGAATCAAGAGCCGTTTGAGAAAGTGGCAAAAGCCATCTACAATAACCAGGAAATTGCATTTTTCTATGACAAGGAAGAGCTTCATCGCTTTCAGGAGAAGTACAAGAAGGCGGAAATTACATACGAATTAATATAAAATCCTCTAAAGCGCCCTCTGAAATTTTTAAGTCTACTAGCCCTTATAGTATGTATCCAAATTAGTGTAGCAGATTGGGCGGAATCGGTCTTATTTGTATAAAATTTAATCTAAAAACAAACAAAAAAACCAAACAAAAAAGGAGTAGCAACTACTCCTTTTCTTGAACTATTTTACAGGAATATTAGTTTCTAGGATCTACATAATCCGGATAATCAGAAATGATTGCGTCAACGCCCATTTCAAATAGGAAGTCTGCTGCTTCTTGACTACGAACCGTCCATGAACCAATTTGCATTCCAAGAGAGTGAACTTGATTCACTAATTCTTCCGTCACAATTCCATAACTTGGGTTAAACCAATCCGAATAAGTTGAAAATTCCTGTAAAGCTTCTAATGTTGTATCTGCTCGGTTAGAAGTTAATACACCGATTGGAACTTGAGGAAGAAGCTGATCCATTTTTTTTATTGATTCAAAGTTAAAAGATTGAATAATGATTTTTTCATTTTGTGGTTTATCGAGATTTCGTTCTATTAATGCTGCTGCTACTTGTTCTTCAATACCAGGGTAAAGCTCTGGGGCCTTTAATTCTATTAAAATTCCAACTTTTCCACGGTAAAGATCTAGAACTTCTTCAAATGTTGGGATTGGTTCTCCTGTAAATTGTTCCCCTTTCCAACTACCTGCATCAAGACTTCTAAGCTGTTTAAATGTTAAATCTCCAACTTTTCCCGTTCCATCTGTTGTACGATCTACCGTTGTATCATGAATCAATACTAATTCACCATCTTTACTTCGTTGAACATCGATTTCAATATAATCGGCTTTCATATCAACTGCTAGATCAAAAGCGGCAATCGTATTTTCAGGTGCATAAGCTGTTGCACCACGGTGTGCTACATTACTCACTTGTTTTCTTTCACCTACTGTTGGTTCTTCTGCAAATGATTGACTGAATGGGCTTAATAATAACGATAAGGCCATACCTGTTCCCACTAATAATTTTTTGCTCATTTCTCCATCTCCTATCTAAAATATGATTCATATTTATTTTAGAAAAGGGATGTTAATAGAATATATAGATATATGTATAGCTTAATAAAGATTATGTTAACGAAATTCGCTCTTTTTCCTTACGATTATTTACAAAACTAGTAATAGAATAGTAATGGAATTGTATTCTCTACTGCTATATTTTACCTACTACACTCGGGTGAACTCTAGTATTTCAAGGAGCGAGCGCTATCTGTTGTAAGGATTACGCTCTTTTCATAGGGGGCGAATGAAATTGATCTTAATGATGTTGAGCTATGTTTTATGAATCATTTTAGATCTCAGACAGTAGGGGCTATAAGAGGTGTTGTTATGAACAACGAGAAAGAGTCACAAGTTTACATGGATGCCGTGAAGACGATTTCAGATCGATTATCATAAGAGGAGTTGGCTAAAAGCACAAGGAAGAGCTTCACCTAGTGCTAGTATTAGAGGTTCCGTAACCTGAAAGCATGTACCTTTTTTAGAGTAATTGGAATAGAGGATTTCGGTAATGAACCGAAGTTCTCTTTTTTTTGCTGTTCATGGGAGCTTTTACTCCGATACTAATCAGGAGTCATAATATATCTGCGCCTGGCTTAAGAAATCTACGGAAACACTAATAAAAAAATTTTTTAAAATAATCTGTAACGAAATAGAAGGTCATGGTATTAATACTACGAACAACAAGAAGGTGAGGGCAGTTATGAACAAGCTAGAGGAACAATATGAACAAATTCATCCAAAACTCTATGCGTTTTTTTTATCCAAGACAGGAAATCGGATGACTGCTCAAGATCTTTGCCACGATACCTTTTATGAGGCCTGTAAAAGCATTGGCTCCTTTAATGGACATTCCACCTTGTCGACATGGATATTCGCAATTGCGGGGAATTTGTTAAAAAAATATTACCGGAAAAACAAGTATCAGCAAAGCTTAATGCAAAAACTCGCAGCGATTCCGGAAACTGAAATGCAATCAATAGAAGAGTTGGCAGAACTCAATGAAGACACGAGAACACTTTTACATCATATTTCAAAATTAGATGATGCCTCAAGGGAAATTGTATTGCTGCGTATATACGGAGAACTGAGCTTTGCAGAAATTGGTGTCTTAATTGGTAAATCGGAGAACTATGCGCGGGTGACATTTCACCGGCTGAAATTAAAGATTCAAAAATTAATGGAGGTGACTTTATGAATAAGGAATGTCCGATTATACAAGACCTTTTACCTTTATATGAGGAAGATTTGCTTCAGCTAGGGACAAAACAATTTGTCGAAGAACACTTGAAAAGTTGCCAAGAATGCCGCCAGATTGCAGAACAATCTCAAATTCCGCTACCTGTGGAAGTAGAACAGGGTGGTGGCTCTAAAAAAATGATTCGGAAAATCACGCTGAAGCTGACAACGATACAGATTTTCTTTGTTGCGATTGCCTTTATATTGGCGATGGGGACGACCGTGATGAATAACAATAGTGGATTTATCCTGACCTATGCCTTATTGGGCGCAGTTACGTATATGTTTTACCGTTCAATTCTTATTGCCGTTCTGCTTGCAGGGGTACCGAATTTCATTTGGAACTGTCTGTTGTATATGACGGACTGGTTCGGATTATTTTATGCAAACAGTTCTTCGGAAGCTTTTTTCATCGCACTCACAGCCGTGATTGTCCATTTAATATTTACTTTTATCGGCATTGCGATCGGCTTTTGCATTCTTAAAATAAGAGAGGAAAATTAATATGAAAAAGAAAATACTATATAGCGTGATTGCTGTTTTATTAATTGGTGTCCTAGTATTCGCTTACATGCAAATGAGCGGAAATACAGTGCATAAACAAAGAGCAAAGGAGAGCCTGGAAACATTTTTACAACAAACTTATCCAGACATGGCCTTTGAGATAAAACAGGTAGGGTACGGTTGGACGGATGTCACGTATGAGTTTGAAGTAGTGAAAAAGGATTCGCTGGCAGTTGAAACGACGTATACGTTTTATGTCTCTGGTATGGAGCCTTATGAAGTTTTTAGTGATACTATTCATGAAACGAACATAGACAAAGAGGTATCCAACAAGCTGAGCGCAGAAGCAGAGCAGTATATTTTAACACTTCTTCAAGGAGAAGTACCGCAAGTTAATTCAGTGTCTACTGATGTGGGTGTATACGACAATGTTGCCGAGGCATGGACACCGAAGCTAAAAACACCCAAGCCGATGCACATAATGCTTGAGATTGAAAAAGGCGATTTGACAAAAGAACAAATGCTGCAACAATGCAAGACCATACAGGAGTTACTGAATAATGAATCCATTAATTATTATCTGACTGAGGTAGGGTATCGCAGTGTGGAAAACGGAGAAGAAATTTATGAATATGCCAGCTTTACTCCAGATCAGGAATTGACATTGAATGATTTAGATTAAAGCGAATTTCTGTAATAGCATTGGTCCAGATAGGGCATAATAACTTAGATTGATAATTTGCCTCTAAAATGATGCAGTTGTATATTTAATTTGTTAGTAACAAAAATTTATTAACGATACTGGGAACAATCACGTTAGGTTTGTGATTTTTCTGAGAAGGAGAAATTGTATTGAAATTAAAAGACAAGGTAGTGATCATTACAGGTGGTGCTGGCGGTATTGGCGCTGGTATGGGGCGTGCAATGGTAAAAGAGGGCGCCATTGTTGTGGCAGTTGATCTTAATCCGGAAGCAGGCGCAAACGTATTAGCGGATTTACAGCAACACTCACCACAATCTAGCTTTATTGAATTTGATTTAACTAAGCATGATCAACTAAAAAATGTCGTGGAACAGGTTGTCGAGAAATATGGCCGTTTAGATGTGTTGGTAAATAATGCACATGCTTCTAAACAGGTACCATTCCTTGAAACAACACCAGAACATTTGGCATTGTCAATGGATACAGGCTTCTATCCTACATGGTATTTAATGCAGGCGGCTATTCCACATTTAAAGAAAACACGCGGCAATATTATTAACTTTGCTTCAGGTGCCGGGTTAAAAGGGCATAAAACACAAGCTGCCTATGCCGCAGCGAAAGAAGCGATTCGCGGGATTACGCGTGTTGTAGCAAATGAATTTGGTGCGGATGGTGTTACAGCGAACCTGATTTCACCAATCGCTAATTCAGAGGGTGTACAAGCATGGGCGAAAGCACAGCCGGAATATTATGAAGGTGTACTTGCAGGTATTCCGATGGGTAAATTCGGTGATCCGGAACAAGATATCGGACGCGCTGCTGTCTTTTTAGCTTCGGAAGACTCTAAATATATAACAGGTCAAACATTGATGGTTGATGGCGGCTCGATTATGCTTCATTAACATCGTACATTAACTAAATAAAACAAACGGATAAAGGGATAACTCCCTGATACCTCTATAGAACATGCGAAGGCGCTTTCTTTTAAGAAAGCGTCTTTTTTTGCTCGAGAATATTATATGGTAAAGGTTTCTTTTATTGATTTCTCCCTAATTAATGACAGTTTACTTTTATATCGGTGGGGAAACGGAGTTAGAGAGAAGGTTAAATCGCGTTTTTGAAGAAACATGAACCGAGATTGAAAACCTTCTACATGCCCCCATAAACTTGGCATTGTGAAACAAAATATTTAAGTATCTTTTAAGATAGTAAAAAGAGAACTGCTATTAAAAGCTCTTAATACAAGGAGAGAATATCATTATGAAAATAAAAGCTGCAGTAACTCCTAAAACGGGACAACCTTTTGAAATCAGTGATGTTGAATTGCCTGAAATAGGTACAAAAGAAGTAATCATAAAAGTAGTAGCATCTGGGATTTGCCATACTGATGTTTCCGGGAGAGACACGGGTATGGTCAATCCACCCTCCGTTCTTGGTCATGAAGGCGCTGGAATTATTGAAGAGGTGGGGTCTGAAGTAACGGAACTGCAAAAAGGAGACCATGTGGTTGTCTCATTTGCAAGTTGCGGAGAATGCGATAATTGTATAGCGAATCACCCTGCACATTGCAGAAATTATGCCGAACTTAATTTAAATAGTCATATTGATCAAGATACGAATACATTGGTGTCCAGATTCTTTGGACAATCTTCATTCGCGACATACTCACTCGTCAATGAAAGGAATGTCGTGAAAATTGACAAGGATATGGACTTGGCATTGGCGGCTCCTTTAGGCTGTGGGTTACAAACAGGCGCTAGTACTGTTTTAAAAGTACTTAAGCCTGAAGCAGGTAGTTCTGTTGCGGTATTTGGTGTTGGGGCCGTTGGATTAAGTGGAATAATGGCTGCTAAAATTGCGGGCTGCGAAAATATTATCGCAGTTGATCTCCATGATAATCGCTTAGAACTTGCGAAAGAGTTAGGTGCAACAGCTACTATTAATAGTCGCAATGTAAATGTTGCGGAAAAAATCAACGAAATTACAGGTAAGGGTGTTCAGCATGTACTTGATACGACTGGAGTAGATATGGTAGTTGAACAAGCAATCCTATCATTAGATGCTTTTGGAAAAATAGCTACTGTTGTTACTGATTTTAGCCTTAATATACCTTTGGAAATCTTGGCACTAAAAGGCGGCAGCATTGTAGGAACGAGTCAAGGTGATGCAATTCCACAAAAATTTATCCCGGAATTGATTTCATACTATAAAAAAGGACAATTTCCATTTGATCGAATGGTAAAATTTTATGATTTTGAACAAATCAATAAGGCATTTGAAGAATCAGAAAATGGTTCAGTTATTAAGCCTGTTTTAAAAATGAAGTAAGAAAATGCACCTTTCAAGCAATTGTTGTTTGAAAGGTGCTATCATTTTTTTAATATACTTGATAGTAGTACCCCATATAGTAATACAGGTAAATGCAGTTTTATTTCTCAAAAGGAATACTCAACAAATCTGGAACTGTGACAAATTCATATCCTTGTTCTTGCAGTTTTGGAATAATTTGTTGCAGTGATAAGATTGTATTCGTTCGATCCCCAGACGATTCTGCACCATCATGCATGAGAATAATCGCGCCTGGATGAATGTTGTCTACTACTCTCGATGCAATTATTTCTGGCGGATCTTCCTGCCAATCCAATGAATCAACATCCCAGGCAATTACGTAATCGTTCATGTTCCCAAGCTTTTCGACTAATTCATTGTATAGGAAGCCATAAGGTGGTCTAAATAATTTTGTCCGGTAACCAATAATTTCGTTAAGGGCATCTTCCGTTTTCGTTACTTCCCTCTCAAGCGTTCCGAGGTCAGCTTCCTCGACAAGGTTAGGGTGGGCGTAGGTATGATTTCCGATTACATGACCCTCGTTTTGCATTCGCTTGACAATCTCAGGGTTAGCGACGGCTTTTGAACCTAATACGAAGAATGTTGCTGGGACATTGTACTGTTTTAATACATCTAATACGTCATTTGAAAATCGAGGATCAGGACCATCATCAAAAGTTAAAGCAATTCGTTTTTGATCTGTAGGACCTTGTATGAAAAATATTTCTGGATACCGTTGTTGTAAAATTCTTAGGTCAACAGGCTGCTCAGGATCCTGCTCGGAATTTTCCGTTTCTGCTTTAAGGTCAGATAAGTCTTGTTCCGCATTTTCCTGTAAGTCAGCTTTCAACAATTGCCTTGCGCCATCTGCTGCATAAACGCTCATGATAGCTGTTATAGAAAAACAAAATACAAACCCCGTAACCAACAACCACTTGATTATTCGTTCTTTCATCCATTCATCTCCTTTCTTTTTTATATTGATGCCCCTTTTAGTTAGGTCTATCCTAACTTAAATGTGTTTATATTTCTCATATTTGTTTAGCAAAGTAATTGTGAATGTTTGATCCGTTTTCATTCATAATCTCAGGTGTCCGGCGAAAAGGATGGTAATCGTCAAATAGCCCCAACACTAGCGGAGGTGGGGCTTATTGTATATTTAGTGCCAGTTCTAATCACTTTAAATAAAAAGATGAACCATCAATGATTTCTACATCTTCACGAAGTTTTATTTCCTCCATCAAATGAAATAACGCTTCATCTTTCTTTTTTGCCTCAATCATACAATGTATTTCCGGTACTGTTCCTTTGATTTCATTTAAAAATCTGAAAAACATTTCTACGTCCACATAATCGGAATGATGGCGGAATTCTTTCTCGCTTTTAGGACTTGAAATATGCATTTTTATTGGCAACGAGGAATCCTTCCAAGTAGCGACAATTCGGTCCCACTTATCATTCCATTTTTCATTGTAATGATGAGCGAGATGGTGATGATAATCAAATACAAGAGGTATATCTAATTTTTCACACAAATAGAGCGTATCATCAACTGTAAAAGAAGTATCATCATTTTCAAGGATAATCATCTTTTGAATGGCTCTTGGAACATCCATCCAATTATCAACGAATTGCTCCAGGGAATTCTCGGTTTCTTTATAGTTCCCACCAACATGAAGAACACATCGGTGTGTCGGATCTATTTTCATTCCCTTTAACAATAAATAATGCATTTTTAACGTTTTTATAGAGTTTTTGACTACTTCTGTTTTAGGTGAATTCAAAACGACAAAATGGTCTGGATGAAAGTCAATTCGTATATTATGTTTTGTTGCATACTCACCAATTTCAGCTAACTTCTCTAATAAGGGTTTTATATAATTCCAATCAGGCAGTTCTTCATGGTTAGCTAGAGGAATCAATCGAGAGGTTAACCGATAGAAATGAATTTCATTAAAGACATTATGTTTTAATAACCTAAATGTATTTTCTAAATTTTTCAGTGCAATCCGCTCTAATTTTCGTATGGCCGCTTCCCGATCCTTAATTTTTTGAAACTGTGTAAACGTCATCGTTTGAGAGGGAGAAGCATTTTTCAGCTCCATACTCATCGCAACATATCCTAATCGTACAATCGTCATTAATCCACCTCATCTGTAGTATGCATGGTTGTAGATAAATTTATTATCCAATACTGCATTCCAATGAAAATGAATCGTATTTTTTTATAATCAGATGACGATTTCCTTTTAACTCCAGCTAACCGAATTTTTTTAGGGAATGGCAAATTTGCATTTTTAGCTAAAAAGTATGGTGAGTGGGGTATATAAAAAGTAGATTCAGCAACTTAAGTAGTTAGGAGAATGTTTAATAAGAATCTATAACCTACTTTTTATGAATGCCTACTTAAGTTGCTAATTATTACAGAGAGGAGCTAGAAGCATGTTCTCGATAACATTGGAAAGTTTTATTCGAATTATCACGGTTGGCATTCTTGCTTATGTTGGTCTAGTCTTCTTTCTACTGATTTCCGGGAAACGGTCATTAACCCAATTAAATGCTTTCGATTTAGTGGTAACAGTAGCCATTGGTTCTGTACTCTCTACAATTTTATTGAGTAAAGATGTGAGCTTGCTAGAGGGACTGTTAGCATTTGTCCTGTTGATTTTATTGCAATTCTTATTGACCTTCACATCTGTACGGTGGAAAAAATTCAATAAACTCATTAAGTCAGAGCCGAGCTTGCTCTATTTGAACGGTTCCTTTCTTAGAGAAACGATGAAAAAGGAAAGAATTAGCGAGGGCGATATACTCCAGTCTGTACGAAACGATGGAATTGGAGACTTAAAGGAAGTGAAAGCCATCGTTCTTGAAAACGATGGCAGCTTATCAGTTATTAATGGAGAACTGGGAAATACCTTGGCTAATGTAAGTTTAACTAGAGAAAGCTAAAGAGTTTCCAGGAATTCAATGAGTGCCAAAATCCTTTATGATCATGGATTTTGGCACATTTCTTTTTTACGGACTATGGATAGATAATTCGCCTGTTTTGATACTAAATTAATGATCTGATCATTTCTTTCATACTGTTAATTACCTTCGGGGTTGTGAAGGTAATTAAAGTAAAAAAGAAGTAACAATTAGTTAATTTAATATCATGTTTAGAATTTATTGTTCCGACCAAACTAAGTAAATGACTTGGAATTTTGGGAGGTTAAATTAATGAGTAATAAGCAGTCGGTTTTAGGTGAAATTAAGCAAGCGCAACAACTACTGTCAGATAAAGCATGTATTGAAAATAACTTAATAGAACTTAAAAAGCCAGTTCCGATCTCCTTCATGAAATTATTATTAGTAAGTACCTTATCGATAATTTTATTAGTATTAGTTGATCTTGACGATGGCATTATATTTTATATAAGTACGGTGGTCATAATATCGACTTTTATTTACTTATTTCGTACAAGTGAAAAGTTAACAAATCAGAAGTTGGAAAATAATCAACACCAAATAAATGAATTGAATCAGAAGGAAACGGAACTAAACAATACTTTAAAAACACTCAATATAGGTCCGAAATATTTAGATTTGAACATACTGGGCAAATTTGAAAATTATCTATTAAACAACCTTGCAGATACATTAAAGGATTGTGCGATAGAATATGCGAGAGAATGTGAGCAAGAAGAACAAATGGCAGAGTTAAGGAAAATTCATGCTAAACAGGATGAATTACTTAGTGAAGTCAGCAGGATTAAAGAAAATAATGAAACGTTCGAAATTGAAGATTTTAAAAGAAGGATGAAGATAGATTAAAGTTCTAAAAATAAAATTCACGTTAAATTATGAAAAGGCATGTTTTGAAAGTTCGATTCAAAACATGCCTTTTGAAGTATAAATTTAGTGATATAAAAATTAGGATAAGAAGCGTTGATTGTTTTTCCATATAAGTCATTATTACGGAACAATCACAGCAACATCAATGTTCCTTCTTATCCCTATACATATAAGCATCCGCCTCTTGGACAAGCTTCTGAAAACTCTTTCCATGCTGAGGGTAAATCGCATATCCGACAGAAGCCTCGACATTTGGGAAGTTTCCGGCATTTTTCAGTGTGATTGCTTGCTGGAGTTCTTTTACATAGTTGTCAGCTGTATCTTCATTCAGATTGTCTACGACAACGACGAATTCATCGCCGCCCCATCTTGCAACTAAATCATGTTTCCCGACAAATGTATCCAATGCTGTGGTAACTTGCATGAGCAGTTCATCGCCTTTTTGATGACCGAATACGTCGTTTACTTCTTTAAATTTATTTAAATCGAGCATGATGACCCCTAATGATTGTTTTTTTATATCGCTTATTTTAGCAGCCTTGTGAAAGTGCTCTTCTACTGTACGGCGGTTATAGGCACCGGTTAACGGATCTCTTTCTGACAGGTATTTGACCTTATCAAATTGCTTGCCGGCCCACCATGCGATACTGAGGAAAAGGGCTGTTAAAACAAAAAATGTCCAATAAAAGGGCAAAGCTAAATACTGATGATAGTAGAAATAACGGATTATATTAAATAAGAGAACGATTCCTGTTGCCAATATTCTTCCTCTGTAGGGCATGTTATCACCTTGCTTACTTCTATATTTTAAAAAGTAATTTTATAATATTCTCGAAATTCTGCCAAGTGAGTGGTGAGAATTTCAAATTCATCGAATTTTGTTTAAAATCCTCACCCGGTACGCCTTGAACATAATATATACGATGATGTATATAAGAATCGAGGAAATCACTATATTACACATGGCCCCTGTTAAAAAGGTGAATCCGCTCGAATGGGAATTCACAAATCCAGTATACGTATGTTCAATCGCATCTATGTATTCTACTTCATCGACTTCTTCGACTTTAATAGTTCGGTCGAGTAGTAAGCTCCCGACTTTATAATTTAAAAAGAAAAGCAGAGGCCAAATAAATGTGCCTAGAACACCGCCGACAAGTGCGGAAACGGTATTCGCCTTCATGAGTCTTGCCATACCGACAGAAAGAACGGGGCCGAGTCCGAATGTAGGAAGCCAGCTAGGAATAAACCCAATTGTTACCCCTGACGCAACTTGATGTGGACCCGATTTAAGCCGAAATAGCCGGAGTAAATTATATTTAATGACGCGTGTTATTTTCATAGATGTCTATCCTCTCCAAGTACTTCATCGCAAATGTAACAATCAATACCGAGGTGTCTCCTATAGACAGATTATACCGAACGTAAGAAAATTCTTATGCTATTGTATTAAAGGAATAAAATGTTTTATGAGAAGTAGATTGTAAATTATACAATATCTGTCTAAGTCGAACATTACAAGCAAAAGTGCCCCCTGAAAAATCAGGAGGGCACTTTTGGCTAACATTTAATAAAACAGTTGCATAGAGGCCTAAGCGGGTAGTGTACTGGATCTATGCTTTTTTCTAATTTTCGTTTCCGTCACAGTAAGAAGCGACTACAGCAGCCATTGCTTTGGCACTTATAATGAGGCTTTCTTCATTAATATCAAATTTAGGATGATGATGCGGATATGCTTCACCTGACGCTGGCATCGCACCGACATAGAAGAAACAGCCCGGTACTTTTTCAAGATAATAGGCAAAATCCTCTGAAGGCGGCAGTGGCGGTGTTTCTAAAACGGCTTCCACTTCAGGAATGGCTGCCAGCTCCAAAGCCTGACGTACATGTTCCGTTACTACGGGATGATTATTCAGAACAGGGTAGTCGTTGAGGTAGTCTAGATGACATGTGACGCCAAATGATTTTTCCAACCCTTCTGTAAAAGCACGAACTTCAGCTTCTACTATTTCCCGGGTTTCAGGGGTCATTGTACGAACATCACCTTCGATTGTCACGGAATCCTTTATCACGTTAAAAGTACCTTTCCCGTCCAGATTTCCAATCGTAACGGACGCTGTATCAAATGGGTTAATGCGGCGGCTGACGATTGTTTGCAGATTCATGACAAATGAACTTGCGGCAATAATTGCATCATTTGCAAGATGCGGGGATGATCCATGTCCGCCTTTACCTTGAACGACAAGTTTAAAATAGGATCTGCCTGTTTGCGTGTTGCCGCTTCTGTAATAAATATGACCTGTCTTCATGTTGCTCATGACATGGATTCCGATGATAGCATCAACGCCATCCAGTACACCTGCATTGATCATTCCGATCGCACCACCTGGAGGCGCTTCTTCAGCGGGTTGATGAATTACTTTAATCGTACCTTTTAATTCATTTTTAAACTCCGCCAACGTTTGCGCCAAAACGAGCATATAGGCTGTATGACCGTCATGCCCACATGCATGCATGACCCCTTCATTTTTTGAAGCGAAAGGCAGACCGGTTTCTTCCTGGATTGGCAACGCATCGAAATCAGCACGAATGGCAATTGTTTTTCCTGGTTTTGCCCCTTGAATCGTTACAACGACACCACGTTCGCCCCCAAAGTTTGTTTCAACTGAATTGACCGGAACATCAACATAAAACTCCTGAATATACTTGGCTGTCTGCTCTTCTTGAAAGGAAAGCTCCGGATGTTCATGGAGATAGCGGCGGATTTCAATAATGCGATCCTTTTTTTCATCTAATCTTTTCATTAAATTGTCTAATAACATTTGATAATCTCCCTATTTATAAAATGGACATGGCTGATCAATGCATGTCCATTCGGTATTTAAATCGTTTCTAAGTTTTGAGCTTCCTGCTTTCTTCCGCCCGAAGTAGGTCGATTCGGTTTTAGACCGGCTGCAGCGATGATTCCTAAAACGGCACAGGCAATGATGTACAGAAATGCAGAGGCATAAATTCCATCAAATACTTCAATTAAATAGCCCATAACCATTGGTGCGAGGAATGCTCCAATCATTCCGCCAAGATTAATCATTCCAAAAGTTGACCCAATCACATTTTTCGAGAATAATTTATGCGGAAGGCTGAAGATGATCGCTACAATTGGTCCGTGGAAAAGCATACAGATGGATTGGTAAATAATAACGAGAGTGACTGACGGCGCATTGAATAATAAATAAAGAGATCCGATCATGATGATGAAGCTTATAATCGCAAGGTATTTCTCTTTTCCCATTAATAAAGATTTAATCAGCTGCCCGCCGACGATAACTCCTATAGCACCAGCCAGAGCCGGGATGGATGTCAGCATCCCCATCGACATCAAATCAAGGCCTCTCACATCTACAAGATATGGCGGCATCCATGAGATAAGCCCCCAAATGACCGTACTTACGCCAAACCACATAATGGCCAACTGCCAGCTTGTAGGAATTTTTAACACATCTTTAAAGGATGCTTTTTGGACTGTTTCTTCCTCAACTAGTTCTACCTGCATATTTTGCGGACTTAAATAATACCAGAGTAGGGCTGCAACAAAGAGACCTAAAATTCCAATCGCGAAAAAGAGGTTTTGCCAGCCGATCCATACAAGTAACGGGGTGGCGATTAAAGGAGCAATCACACCTCCAAGTGAATTCGATGACATCATGATCGTTTGGGCACTTGTCCGTTCTTTCTTTGGAAAGACATCTGCTATTGCTTTTGAACTTGCAGCAGGATATCCGCCTTCACCAAGACCGAACATGAAACGAATAATAATCATCGACATTAAAGACCAGGCCATGCCGGTAAAAACGGTAAATAAAGACCATAAAACAATGGAGATCACAATGACCTTTCTGGAACCGAATTTATCGGCAAGCCACCCCCCAGGTAATTGCATTAATGCATAACCGGCAAAAAAACTACTCAGTACAACACCCATTACAGACGGACTAAGATTAAAGTCTTTTGCAATTTCCACAATTCCGACATTCATTGCCATTCTGTCAAGATAGGATAAACACCATCCTAAAAATAGCAGTGAAAGTATTATGTGCCTCTTTTTATTAGGAACTTGTTCATTTTTCATAAATAACCTCCCCCTGAAATTTACTCATCCAATGTGAATGTAGCTATATGAATATAAGAAAACGATTGGAATAAACAATTTTTCGAGTATGATAATTGTTTAATCAAGAAAAAGTAAGCGTTTTCTATATTCAATATTTATTGAATATTATATAATTTCAGAAATGTCGTGCACATGTGCAGACAAACAAAGTTATGGAGAGAAAGTTGTTGAATTCAACAAGGGGGAGAATGAATGGAACAAAATGAGGCGTTGCTCAAACAATTAAGTAGGGAAAATCAAAAAGCCCAAAACCATGTGGTGAATCTAATGGAAAGCTTTCGCGCAATTAATTCGACACTTGAATTGGATGAAGTACTTAAAAAAATTATGCAATCTGCATTGAAGATTGTCGAAACAGCAGAGGCTGGTTATATACAAATGTATGATGCGATCTCGGATAAGCTGATCGTAAAGACATATGTAGGTTTTAATGAAAACATTAAATTTTTTAAAGTTAACATAGGTGAGTCCATTACAGGAAAGGTGTTCAGGGATGGCGATATAAGGTTAATTATCTCAACGGAAGAAATTTATAATAGCATGGCAAATTTAAGTGAGGAGAATCTTGAATTCATTACGAAGGCTCACCAAAATAGCCCTACTATTAAATCCATTTTGTCTGTTCCTGTAGCACTTGGAACAAAAACGATGGGGGTTATGACATTTCACTGTTTTGATGTAGAAGATGGCCTAAGTGAAACGGATTTGCTACTTCTGCAAAGTTTCGCTTCCCAAGCAGCAACTGCGCTATATAATGCACAGCTTCACACGAAAGTTCAAAATAGCCTGGATGAAGTTACCCATTTATCAAAAAAGCTGAAAGAAACGAATGCGATGTTAGAGAAACGTACAGAAATTCATACGCACCTCACGAAGTTATCTGTTCAGAATAAAGGACTGGAAGCAATTATCCTGGAAATGAATAAGTTAATGGAGAGAAAGCTTGTCTATGCGGATTACCTTGAAGGAAATTACGTCCCCCAGCATATTCAACATATCGCTACCATTCTGGACGATATATTCTTGCTCTTTGCGAATAAAACTGAGGCTAGTTATGTATCAACGTACGATTCAGTTCAAATTGATTGCTATATTTATCCGATTCGGTCAGGCTCTGTTTTTTTAGGGTGTCTGATTGTAGAAGGGAACACCCCTCTATCACAACCCGATCAGTTGATTATTGAGCAAGGAGCTCTGACTCTCTCGCTTGAAATTATGAAGCTTAGATCCCAGACTGAAATTATGTACAAGAAAACCTATGAAACCTACCATCGTTTTTTGGAAATTAGAAATCTCCAGCAGGCTGAGCTTGTTGCGCAGGAGTTAGGAATTCATCATGATCATTTTCTCCAAATTGCTTTAATTGAGCTAGATGGAAATGCGGATTTGCTTTCACTTGAAAATGATGCACTGCTTCTTCTAGCACATCTAAAAGAGAAGTTACGTTTAGAGAACAGTCTTTTGTTTAGCTACAATAATAAAATTACCGTTCTATCCTTTACCCGAGATTCAGCTGGAGAAGGCATGATTACGAACATATTAAAAAACGGTATGAATTGGTGGAATGAGCGGTTTACAGTAGTAGCCCGGGGAGGATTAAGCACAGGACAATACTCTCCCGGCCAAGCTAAAGATTATCATATGAAAGCGGAAAAGGCTCTTCTTCATTTGAAAAAACAAAAGGAAAAAGGCCTTCTGCATTACCGGGATATTGGCATTAGTACGCTTTTTTTACATCATCCTGCTGAAGAAATTAACTCATTTCTAAGTGAAACGTTTTCTGTATTGTGGAATAACAATGAAACAAACGATGAACTTCTCCATACGCTTTTCACGTATATACAAAACAACCGTTCCATGGCAACGACGGCAAAGGAACTCCATATTCATACAAATACGCTCTATCATCGTATAAAAAAAGTTGAAGACTTATTAAAAATTGACTTCAACCATTACGAAGATCATCTAAAAGTACTGCTGGCTGTGTATCTTTATAATACCTTTATGACCGATTGACATTCAGTCGAAAGAGGCTTAAAACTTATATTTTTTATAATTCAGATAAAAATTGGCGATTCATTTTGTGAAAAAAAGGGTAATGGTAAGAAGCCGATTAATTAAAAAGCTTATCAAAGGGTGGCATCACGATACTAAACAGAAAAGGGGATATGGACTATGCTACAACTATTTTTTAACGACGATCATTTAATTTCAATTACGGGGGATCAGGATATTTTATCGAAAGTACCTGACAATTATAAGCATTACGATTTAATTAAAATCAGAAGTGAATTGGTTACTACAGAACATTTAGTAGAGGCTTTCGAATTTGCTTTACGTAAAAAGGATACAGGGGCAGTACATGCAGCGGCCTATTATGCTAAATTAAAAAATATGTACGTTCAGAAAAAACGTGCTCTCACTAATAATTAACATGAAGATGTGAGCTTGTTAAATGAAAATTCGTTTCTACATATGAGCATCACCATAAAATACGAAATGGAAAGCATGGGAAACATGGCACAACTGACGTGCCATGCTATCGCCAGGCTTTTTTTGTGTGCAAATTTGTTTTAGGGGAAATACAATCCCCTAGGAAAAAGCTTATCACCCAAAATACCCCTTAAATATACAAAATTACTATATAAATATAAAGAAAAATCTAAAAATTTGCATAACTCATTGCTATCTCCTTTATATTTTGCTATTCTTTTAAACATTAAACTTCTAGGGGGACGCATATGGAAAGTAAAGCTGGTAAGAAAAAATTGGTTGATAGGTTTCTTGACGGAATTGAACGAGCGGGAAATAAACTTCCGGACCCAGTTACGTTATTCGTTATTTTAGCATTTTTTGTTCTTGCGCTATCACTGATTCTATCAAAACTTGGGGTTTCTGCCGTTAAGCCAGGAACTGACGAGACGATCGAAGTAATCAATCTATTGAATCGTGAAGGACTCATACAAATTGTTACAAACATGGTCAGTAACTTTACTGGATTCGCGCCACTTGGCATCGTAGTTGTGACAATGATCGGTATTGGGGTAGCTGAAAACAGTGGCTTAATATCAGCATTAATGAAAAAGACCGTTTTAAGTGCTCCTAAAAAAATCATCTTGCCTGTTATTTTATTTACAGGTCTTGTCGGGAATGTTGCCGCAGACGCAGCCTTCATTATTTTACCTCCAATTGCCGCCATGATTTTCATGAGTGTCGGACGAAATCCGTTAGTTGGGTTAATTGCTACCTATGCAGCCATTGCCGGAGGATTCAGTGCAAATATTATTATTTCGTCTTTAGACGTATTATTACTGGGCATTACACAAACTTCAGCCCAATTGGTTGATCCTACATATACCGGACTTGCAACAATGAACTACTACTTCCTGATCGTTTCGACATTTGTATTAGTTGTTGTCGCAACTTGGGTAACAGGTAAATTCGTAGAACCTCGCTTTGGTAAGTACGGCGGGAAAATAGAAGTGGCTGAACCACTGACAGCTTTAGAAAACAAAGGGCTTCGCTGGGCAGGGGTTGTTACATTAGCATACATCATTTTAATGGCGATTTTGGTAGTACCGGAATCAGGGCTACTGCGTAATCCGGAAGATAACGGCTTTTTAAATTCACCGTTTATGACGGGTATTGTACCAATTATGCTGTTCTTCTTCTTACTACCGGGCTTAACATACGGTATCGTTACGAAAAAAGTGAAATCGGACCGTGATGTAGCGGAACAAATGTTTAAATCAATCGGTGACCTTTCTTCATTCATCGTATTGGCATTCGTAGCAGCACAGATGATTGCCTATTTCGGATGGAGTAACATTGGACCAATCTTAGCAATTAAAGGCGCAGAGTTTTTACAAAATATGAACTTTACCGGCGCACCAATGTTTATCGGGTTCATTATTATTTGTGCATTCATCAACTTACTGATCGCAAGTGCATCGGCTAAATGGGCATTACTTGCTCCGATTTTCGTACCGATGTTCATGTACTTAAACTACTCACCAGCTGTAACACAAATGGCGTACCGTGTAGGGGATTCGATTACAAACCCGATTACACCGATGCTTGCTTACTTTGCAATTTTACTGGCATTTGCTCGACGCTATGACAAAAATATCGGAATCGGTACGTTAATCTCAGCGTTACTGCCTTACTCAGTATTCTTCGCAATTATGTGGATTATTTTATTCGCAATCTGGTTCTTACTTGGCCTGCCATTAGGACCTGGCGACGGCATTTACTTGAAATAATAGTCAGGATACACGAATATTATTTGAAAAACAGACAACTTAGAAAATGGGGATGGAAAACATGACGAATATTTTTGACATACTGGAACAGCATTTTGATGAAATGGTAGCGATCCGTCGTTACTTGCATGAAAACCCGGAGCTTTCACATGAAGAGGTGGAGACGCCAAAATATATTGCGGAATACCATCGTGCGCTTGGACATGAAGTGCGTGAAGGGGTAGGGGGACGCGGGGTAGTGGCTACATTACGCGGTGGTCAACCTGGTAAAACGGTGGCATTACGTGCTGATTTCGATGCACTGGCAATTCAGGAGCAAAATGATGTCCCTTACAAATCGAAGGTGGATGGCCGAATGCATGCATGCGGTCATGATGGGCATACAGCGTCACTCCTTGTATTGGCAAAGGCACTGAACAAAATCCAGGACGAGATTCAGGGGAATGTTGTATTCATCCACCAATTCGGTGAAGAAATTGCGCCGGGTGGAGCGATTGCGATGATTGAAGATGGCTGCCTGGACGGAGTAGATGTCATTTTCGGCCAGCATTTATGGGCACCGGTAGAGCATGGGAAAATTGCTGTATGCGAAGGTCCGTTAATGGCTGCAGCAGATGGCTTCTACATTACGATTAAAGGAAAAGGCGGACACGGTGCGAAACCACAGGAAACGAAAGATTCGATTTACATCGGGTCACAATTTGTTGTGAATGCCCAACAGCTTTTAGGCAGACGTATTAGTCCTGTGAAACCGGCAGTTATTTCGGTATGTCACTTTGAAGCGTTAAACCCATTTAACGTCATTGCCGACTCGGTAAAAATCAAAGGAACTGCACGTGTATTTGATGAAGAAACGCGTGACCTGATTGAACGTGAGCTGGAAGATGTTCTGAAGGCGGCTTGCTTGGTGATGAAGGCCGATTACGAATACGATTATGTGCGCGGATATTCGGCTGTTATTAATGACCGGGAAACAACAAGATTCTTTATCGAACAGGCAAGACAAACGCCGGGTGTTGAGGAAGTGGTTATTTGCGAACCGGAAATGGGCGGAGAGGACTTTGCCTACTACTTAGAAAAAGTACCGGGAACATTTTACTTCACAGGTGCCCGTGACCCTGAGAAAGAAGAAGCGTACCCGCACCACCATCCAAAGTTCGATATCGATGAGCGTGCACTTCTCGTTGCAGCAAACACACTTGCAAAGGCGACATTAGAGTATTTAAAGAAGCATGCTGTGAGTCGTGTTATATAAACATAGAGAAGTTAAGGGACATAACATAGTTTTGTGTTATGTCCTTTTCTTATGTACAATTGGCGGTAAAATAAATAGGGAGAGAGACATTTCATAGCATCACTCAATAAATTGTCTTATTTCATTAGACAGTTTCTGTACTAAATCATCTTCTTCTATTGCTAGTAACAATTGATTCCCTTTATCTATCCACACATTCCCTTGCTGTTGTAGACGGTTTAAACAGACCCCTTTACGAATATAACAAATCGCTAATTGAATATAGGTCTTTTCAGTTCTACAAATAATTATTGCCTCCTCTAATTCATCTATTGCCATTTCAAATTGTTCCTCTTTCATTAACAAATACGCAATATTAATAAACATATTAATTCTAATACGCTGAAGTCTAAATAGATTTCCATACTTTTCAATCGATAACTCCACTAATTTTCTTATTTCAAATATGGTTTCTAATGGGAAAATGAAAAGAATTGAATTCAGTAGATAAAGATCCATCACATACAGCATATTCCGCTTAGAAACTCTTTCCCATACTTTATTGGCAGATATACTTGCTTCAGTAAAATCCTTCTTTTCCAACAAAGTAAGGAATGCTTGGCATAAATAATAAATTTCTTTAATTAAATAATCTTGTGTTTGGTGTTTTTCTAAATACTCTTTGGCTAACTCATTAACTTCTAGTAATACTGTCTCATCATTATAGGACATGTAAAAAAAGCGATGAATAATTTCGTCTCGTATTGTAAATTGATAGTCATTTTGGAGAAATTTAAATTCTTCTAAACTCATATCAAGTTTATTTAAAATATTCAGGAACACAGATGCACGAATTTCTGTTCTACCTAGTTCAAACTTTGAATAAGCACTTTGGGTCATCAATGAATCTAATACGTAATTTTGAGATAAGCCTTTATTTCCACGGATTTCTTTTACTAATTCACCTAACATATATTAACCTCCCTAAATAAGTCATTTTTGACTATTTTTACAACTAAAATCTCCCTTATATTATCATACTGATAAAGGAGGTGAAGTTAAATTATGTACGAAGTGATGAGCGTTTTATTAGATATATGGTTAATTGGAGTAGGACAATAAAAATTTTACATTTAAATGATGGGGAGGATATTTAAAATGAAATTTAAAAAACTATTAGCTTGTGGTATTGCTACAAGTATTCTTTTCTCTACTTATGGAGGAGCTGTATCTGCCGCTACATATAAATCTCCAACTATTATTCAACATCAACAAAGTGAAGTTGATCAACTAGCAGGAGATTTAGAAGTTTTATTTACAGAATATGCATATCTTGACGGGGATCGCTATGTCCTTGACACTGAATTAGCCGCAGCATACTTTGGACAAGAAAATATTGCTGCTTTATCAGCTTTCATTAAATTAGTAAATGGCGAACAGCTTACTGAAGAAGATTTAATTGGGATTCCAGCTCCTGCATTTATGGCTGGATCCAATGGGACAGGTATGATTAGTGCAAATTCATGGGCAAGTTGTGTTGGAGACAGAATTTTAGAGTTTACAGGAATTGGATTCTTGAGTGGTGGAATGTGGGAACTAATTGAAAAGAAAAACTGGAACTTACTTGCTAAGGAACTAGTTAAGGTTGCAGGTAAAAATGCAATTAAAGGTGGCGCAGTGGGGCTAGCTGCTAGTTTAGCTTGGTTCTCAGTTGCATGCTTATAAAAATGAAATACTAATTTTTTTGTGTACTAACCTAATAATATAAACAACAACCCTATAAGATGGAATATCTTATAGGGTTTTATAGGGGAAAAGAGGGATAACAAGATATTGTTTAAATCAATTTTTATTGTTTAACCAAGATTTCTATTCTTTTTATAAGATAACTTAAGTGATAACCAATTGATGATCATAAGAATAATTGCAGCAATAAGCGCGACACCCAATATTTCAGTAGTTTCTTTAAGATCGGTTGGGATGCCCTTGAAAATTAATGTCAGCAATGCGAACATCACAAAAAACTTAAATGAGTTTTTTACTAAGCGTTTATTTTCTTTAGAATAGTCCGTACTTGTAAAGATTGCGGTATATTCAATACCGGATAAAATGTATCGAATTAAAATATAACCTGCAGGAATTACTATGTTTATAAAGGCAAAGAATTCATTATTAATAAAATCTTTATTATAGAATTGAATGGAAATTAATAAAAAGAAATTAACTATAATTACTAATAACAAAGCTTCACTGAAAAAACCTTTAATTTTATTTCTCTTATACTCATCTGACGGTAAAAAGAAAAGTAATGAATTTTTCATAATTATTCCTCCCAAAATAAATCATTTAATGTTAAATTGAGCGCTTTTGCAATGGCAATACATAGTGTTAACGAAGGATTAAACTTATTGTTTTCAATTAATCCAATAGTTTGACGTGTAACGCCTGTCCGTGCAGCAAGCTCATCTTGTGTCATATGTAATCCCGTACGTATTGACTTCACTTTATTCATTTAGCTTCTCTCCTATTTCATATTCGGTATTACAACTGTTTTAAATGTAACATATAAATTGCGTCCGCGCAATATATATATTACATAAATGCAATTTATATTTTGCATTCATCTAAATCCCAATAATTTTCAGGAGAGTTTGGATAGGTGGTAACAAAAACGAAGCGTCTTTATATAATGAAAAAGCGCGGATGATTTTTACACAATTGTGTTCGTAGTTGGATGAGGGGCACATCAATCTGAAAATCGCCATAAATGTAAATAATGTTGCTATATCAACTTTTCTACACATTACTTTTGAATAAGATATTACTTTTTTTTGAAAAAATGCAAAAAAATGTTTACAGATAATGTGAGGATGAGTATACTTACACAATAATCAAAAAAATTCTAAGGAGGTCGAAGAAAATGATCATTATCAATAAATTAATGTCACTAGTAGTTACAACTTCAATGAAAACAAAAATCACACATTCGACCAGACTGGAATGGATTGCTTAAACTCTTGATTAATTAAGTATGCCCATACCGCAGGGAGAAGTGTGTCCCTGCGGTATTTTTGTGTCTTTTTTTACCGCAGGGGGAGTCTCCCTGCGGCATTTTTCATTTTTAGGGCACTTTAAGGAGGTGATAATCCATGATAGTAAACTTTTTTACCCTTTCGATCGCTATTACAAAACGGGAGCGTGAAATCTCTCGTGAGAAAGCAATTCATGAAGAAAAAGTAAAAAAAATCTTTGAAGAGAACAAAAGAAAAGTAGAGGATTACACGCGTCAACGTCATTATTAATTTTGGTAATTTAAAACAATGAAAGGTGGGAATTGAAATGATTTTTATGAGTAAGAGACGGTATGCAGTTTTATGGTTGGAGAAGGACTCAACGTAGCTACGGATATGAATATAAGTGTGGATGATAATACTTAACTCAAGTGAAGGGGCTGTACGAAAAGTAATATCATTTCACCCAGCTCCATATCAAGGTATTATTTAGCCGCGTTTGGCGCGGGGTGGCCGGATTTCAGAAATGAATGCTAAGACCTAATGGGAACAGAATCTTACCGGCCTCCAGCATCCTTGATTTTGTGGATAATCTGATTGTTGCTTCAACAGTGTGAAAGCATAAAATCGTACATAACCTTAATGTGGTAAATCTTTCTGAAGATCTCCTTAAAGAGAGAGTTCCATCTTAAGTAACAATTAAATAGCTTCCGAAACCCAGCTTTTGAGGCAATTTTTCCATTACTGTTATATAAGATTAGATATCATAGTTTATTGCGATAAAATATTTAAGTACGGTGGGATGGCTAAAGTCATTAAGAGAGCTGGCTGATTACATGAGTGGAGGAGAACAATGAAATTCTTCAAAAAGATGTCTGAATTTGAGCAAAGTAATTGGAAAAATGGAGCAATCCTTGGTTTTTATACATATATGTTATTGTTATTTATCAATTATATTTACGATTTAATATTTGAAACTGAGCCCCTTACTTCAGGAATAATTTTTTGGACGGGAATTTTAATAGCCTTTGGATACGAGTTAGTACTAAATTTAAAGTCTAAAAAAGACGTAAAAAATTGAACTGTATCTGGACAATATTTCGGAAGGATCGACCGTATTTTCGTTGACCCTACATATCAAGGAAACACGAGTAATTTAGTTGGAAGTCAGATACTCGATTTCAAGCTGAATATAGAGTAGTTAATGTATCTGGGAACAAGTGAATACAAAAAAGAAGACCATTGCCACAACAAGGGTCTTCTCTATGTCTCGTATGAGTGGCAGTACACTGACTGCCGCTAAAAGCGAAAATCTTCTACTATAAGGACTTTACTTTTTCTCCTGTTCAATAAATTCAACATTATTTAGTTTAGCTACCTTATAAATTTCACTTTTATCTTCTTGTAGGAACTGATCGTTTAAAGGAATTCGAATAGAATCTCCTACCATTGAAGTAAAAATATATTCTTCATGCTTACCTATATCATCGAAATAATATTCGAGAACTACTTCTTGGATTTCAGACCATTGAAACGTTTTTTCGTCGAATAATTTATTGGAGACCACTTCTTCTTTTCCTATATATGTATAACTTAAAATCGATAAATAGAAAACAAAGAGTCCACCTGCAATAATAACACTTGATAGGCTAAAAGTGAGTTTGTTCTGTTTAATTACCGGAATCATTAATCCGATAAATAAAACAAAACATGCAGCCATTACTAGTCTGAAATTTATTCCATCCGGATAGAGTATGATTGCCAATCTATCAAATAAAAATGTTTGAACATAGAACACAGGAAATATTGCACCTAAAACAGGTATGCTGATAAGGGATAATATGGCGAGCACTAAAAAGATTAGACGAGGCGAGTAATGAGTTCGCAATTTAATTCCTCCAATTATAATTTTTATGTTACTAACTTATACGGATAAGGAAAGATAAAGTTTCAATTTTCTGACTTTATTATTTGGGAATCGGGTTCTATAATTGAATCAAGCACTTTATTAAAAGTTCATGGAAATCTTGGATAGGCTGGGTTTTTGGTGTACTTATAAGTGTATATATTATAGGTATATGGAGAAACAGAGAAGTAGACTGGGGACATTTTGTTACTTTGAGTATAGGTGGTTTAGTTGGTACAGCTATTGGCTTATGGCTTAGGAATAAAAAGTTATTGCTGAAAGTAAGAAACAGAATTGAATTTATTCTCTTAATTAAAGTAACTAGGGTTTAGTGCAACAAGGATTTATAAGGTATACATAAATAAACTTAATGCCACGGCGTTATCATAAGGGCACCACTTCACGAACTTGTATAGCATATTTTTTATTCCACAATCTGTCCCAATTGATGCAAAAAAAGAAGACCGTTGCCTCAACAATGGTCTTGGGTCCTAGCTGCCTGAAATTTAATGATTATTGATTAAGAGATTCTTTTGTTATTGTTTCTAAAAGCTCAAATAAGCCACTATCATTCGAAAATTTATAATATATATGATCGCTATCATTGTCATCTTCATAGACAAATATTAATTTTTTTTGAGTTGGATTAAGTTCTAACTCATAAAGCTTATTCAATGAAATATTGATAAAATAATTTCCATCCGCATATGAATCTGAACTAGATGATATTTCAAATTTTGAATTCTTAAAAGCTTCTAGAATTGCTGTTTTATCCTCCTCAGACAGCTTAAGTTTTACAAAAAGCTCTTCTGTCTCATGATCCAATTTATAACCGTCAACATTAACGTGTTCTGATTTAAAGTCTATATCATTAAAAACTTCATCGCTGGCTAATGTATTGCTGTTAAAAACAAAGAAAGCCACGAATAGGGCAACTATAAAAAAAATGAATATACTTACTATCATTTTTTTACTCTTAACTTTAGAATTCATAAGCAACCTCCAATTCCCCCCTTATCATTAAATAGTTAGAACTGGTAATATTTTACTCAAAAAATCAGAAAAAGCAATGTTTGGTATTGAACAAACGCAACATATTCTGTACCAAGAGGTTATGGGGAGTCGAGATAATCCTTTAATTCTTAGTAAATTTTACAATTGTATATAAGATGGTTATTCCACAATATCGCCCTATAACGGAAAAACGCGATTTTCTTATTGAAGATTCGCGCCAAATTGTTGAATAAGAGGTCGTCTTATTCAGGTGGTATAATACCTTACATAAAAAAGAAATACCAAATACGATTTTGAGTACGGGAATAGACTGTAATTAACAACATCTTTTGTTTTAATTGTCTAGACTAGAGTATTGCTATAACATTTTTAAATTGAATAATAAATAATCCATTCAAAAGGAGGTTAAGGACATTCTTACAAATAAATATATACGTCCTCTTGTATTTCCAAGTCTTTTGTTTATAAGTATGACTATTTTAAATATTTATCAAGATAACGGGATTCAGTGGGGGGATAATCTTTTTCTCTTCCTTTTCACATTAGTTTTCTACAACTTAATTTTATTTTTGCTTAAACGGTTTAAAGAAACACCCCCATCAAAATAACTTTTTATTTGTTGAATAATTCGAGTAATACAAATACATAAGAAATAAAGTTCCCAAATGAAAGTTTGTGGTCAACAGAAAAATCGGTAAAGGTGTAGCATTTTAACAAAGTTCGATTAATAGTAAGTTGGAACGCTGATTTTTTACAGAAAGAAACCAACTGTTTTGAAACAAAGTTTGATCAAAATAGTTGGTTCTTTATTTATCTAGTTTGGTTCTTATAAAAATTTTGATGATTGCGGATGCGAATATTCAAGAAAAGCGCCCTATAATTGAATATCAAATAAACTATTTAGCTATTTAAAACTACACATCTGCATTTAATAACTTGTAATCATTATCAAAATAGGCATGTATTCTGTGTCCACCAAATAAATCTCCATCATAATATTCACAGTATATATCATCTGCTCTAATTTCAATTGCATAGAGGGTAATTGCTTCGGCAAATTCTTCTTTGGTTATATCATATTCCCCTGCATCTACAGCATCCCAATTTAGATTTTCATCATCCTCATCATACTCGGGCCAAAAATCATTTTTGTAATTAATTAATTTCTCTGTTATGGCTATTTTAGCCTTTTGCTCGAAGTTCTCTAAGAATGTGAAAAGTTTTTCTGCTCTTTTAATCATCTCATTTTTATCAACCAATTCATTTCTTATGTTTAATGTCCAAAGTATTTCCCCATTACTTGCCTTAAATGTTTTACAATCCTCATCATATGCAAATACCCCAATTAATTCACTTTTTATTGATTTTTCCATAGCCCAATCCCCTTCATAAATAGTCTATTTTATTTTACTTAAGAAGTGTCCTCAATTAAATAGCCCTATAACGGAAAAAACGCGATCTTCTTTTTGAAGAATCGCGCCCGATTGTTGAATAACGAATGCCATTACAAGGTTATAATCAGCAATACTCCGAAACGTCGCTTTGGGGACGTTATTTAAAGGAAATCCTATTCTGTTATCGAAATAGAGTATATGAATGATTAATTTTATTATTTATAAGTTTAATATTAAATGGGGATGGATAAATTTGCAGTTAAAATATTTTATTATTCTATTTATACTTGTAGGATTACTTTGTGCTTGCAATGCCAACATAGAGCCAAAGGAACATTTAGGGGAAATATATAGTGTTGCATTGGACGCTATTGCAACAGAATAAAGAATTAAATCGTGGTATGGAATTTATAGCTATTGATATGAGTAATTTCAAGAATGTAGAGGAAAGTGATAAAGAAAAAATTTTAAGCTACTTGAAGGAAAAATATAAAGTTGATGTAATGGATGCTACTTTTGAACAACTCGAAGAAAAAGGATTATATAATGCCGATACAATGTCTCTAGATGGTGTACTCCTTACAATAGATAAGGTTGATTTTAAGTTTAAAAACGACACTGTTTTTGAAGTTTCCAAGTATCATTCTAACTTAGGCGCCGTCGGGTTTGAATGTAGAGTACATTATAAAGATAATGAATGGAAAGCTAAAGAAGTAAAAATGACTTGGATAAGTTAATTAGACTTTCAGTAGCGAATAGTTAAAAAAAATTATACAAGACAAGATTCAATAACGTTCCGAAATAAAAGTTTGGGAATAGAGCAGAAAGGCAGGAATGTTTTTATACAACATTTTGTGTCTTTTTCTTTTGAACATTGGGTCATCTTTTATGCATTGCCCAAAAACACGTTATTCAACAATATGGCCCTATAAACGGAAAAATGCGATTTTCTTATTGAAGAATCGCGCCCTTTTGTGGAATATTACCGCTTTTTACTTGTTAAACTAAAGCACTCCGTTAGTTTAATTAGTTAGTATCAAGTAATAGTATTTTGTATCTTGTAATAATCTAATTAATTCAAAGGATGATTTGAAGGCAATATATATTGCAATACCTGATAACATAGTTGTAACTACACC
The DNA here is from genome assembly GCF_023715405.1 of Solibacillus isronensis. NCBI lineage: Bacteria > Bacillati > Bacillota > Bacilli > Caryophanales > Caryophanaceae > Solibacillus > Solibacillus isronensis. The sequence goes on along the minus strand of NZ_JAMBOC010000002.1, from coordinate 213,347 downwards.
GCTATCTTTAAGCATTTTTCTATTTTTCTTATAAAGGATAAGCGTTGTTATAATAATTATTAGTAAGTATAATACCGATAAAATTAGTTTTGCCAATACCAATTTACTCTCATTTACAGCATTCATGTAATTTTCTAAATCTTCCCGATTTGAATCACTCTCTTGGATAATAGATATATCTCCTTTGTAGCCGACCTTCCAAGAAAATTTATTTTGTTCTTTTAATACAGTGTACTCATAACCAAAAGATTGTTCATCACCAATAATCCCTGAATATTCCTCTGTGTCCTCCTCAGTTTGGGAACAGGCAGATAAGATTAAGGTGAAATTAAATAGCATTAGCAAAATACATTTTTTCAGTTGAATTCCTCCTGTCTTTCGGCAAATTCATTATTGTCATCTTCCACTAATCTGCAACTTTAGTTTAAGTACATTTCTTCTAAATCTCACACTAATATTAACATAAGAATCCTTTTTTATTAGGTATTCTTATTCCATTAAATGGCCCTATAACGGAACAACGCGATCTTCTTATTGAAGAATCGCGCCCAGATTGTTGCATAAGGATGGCATCAGTTCTATATTTAGAATACTAAGAAAAGAGATGTTAATAATTTACGCTTTGGGAACTTCTCATTATTATAAACGTATACTTATAAAACTGTTTTATTGGAGGATTATTTGTGAATGATTACATACAAACAATGAGAAATTTAATTGGCCATGAAACCTTATTAACAATAGGCTGTGGCGCTATTATTGAAGATGAATTAGGACGTATTTTGTTACAAAGAAGAACGGATAACAATACTTGGGGAATCCCAGGCGGCATTATGGAAATCGGGGAAACTTTTAAGGAAACAGTAATGCGAGAAGTTTTAGAAGAAACAAATTTAGTGTTAAAAGATTTATCTTTATTTGGCTTATACTCTGGCAAAAAAGGATTCGCCTCTTATCCTAATGGAGACCATGTGTACAGTGTACAAATAATACTATTTACCAAAAATTATGAGGGCGATCTAAATATGAACAATGAAAGTAAAGAATTATATTTCATAGCAAAAGAGCACTTACCTTCTAACTTAACTCCCACACAAGCACCATTTATTTTAGATTGGAAGTCAGATACTCAAAAACCAATATTAAAATAAATTAAACAGTTGAAGTGGCAGCGTTTATACTCGCAAAGCTTTGTTCATAAATTGGTCCGATAGTTGAACACAAGTCAAACACCTCTACGAAAACAGCGTTTTTATGAATAACCGAAATATAGAAATGTCACGTTTGGGCGCAAAAAAGATTCAGAAGCATGACGTTTTACTAAACAAAAAGGTTAGCGTCTTAAACCTAGATTAAATAAATTAAAACGTATGTACTTAATTAGAAGGGAAATTGCAGAATATGTTAAAACAAAATAAATAAAGAGCCCTCCACTTTAAATTGTGGAGGGCTCTTTATTTTAGCTAGAAAATTAAGATGCTATTTTTACAAACTATGTATCAGCCTGTTTTACCAATAATTATTTTTTTAGTTGTTAAAGACTTACCAGTTTTTGCATTAGAAAATACGATTAAACCATAACCCCAATATGTAGAAGTAGGAGAACCAGATTTATAGACATATGTTTTTACATTAATAGCAAATTGCGCACCCGAATCGCCCGAAAATAAAGTCTCGACTGACGATTTTGCTCCAACAATAGTTGTAAGGGTTGCAAGTTTAACATACCCTAGAAATCCTAATGCCATACCAGATGCAGTAACTAATAGAGCGTCTGCAGCCGCAGTTTTATTTTGTTGCTTTATTGAAATTGTTTTGTTTATAGTTTCATACAAGTAATGATTAGTACCCCCACCAATATCATAGGCAAATGGAGTAATTTCTGTATCAGGCATAAGCTCATATCCTGACTCTAGTGGCTCTAGTAACTCTAGTGACTTTATTTTTTCGGAATAATTACTTTTACTCTCCAAAACCTGTTGCTTGGCATCAACTTCTAATTCATTCGCTTGTGCTAATGGACTAAAAAGGCTACTTAATAAAATAGCAGATGAGCCTATAATTAGTTTCTTCATAATAAAAACCTCCTAAAAGTGATAAAAATAGTGTATCATAGTTATATAACAAAAATATATATAATTTTACAATTTTTTAGAAATATTATATTTTTTTGAAATTTATTAAAAAAATGGTAGGTGTGAGTATGCGTTTATTAAAATCTATAAACAACTTTTTAGAAAGTAAGTATATGTTTCTTATACTAGGAACATTATTAGCTATAGTAGCAATAGCGCTTTATGTTAGGGGTTTAGGTGGTCTTTCTATCTTTATAGCTTCTCTTTTCTCTATTTCAAATTTGATATTGTTTTTTTATGTAAATAAATATGGGTTTAAAAATAAAAAATAAAGAAGTCAGTCTTCGTAGAGGACTAAACCCTTGCTTGGTAACATTTCATAAAAAAGGCATCCATTGTATTCACCATTGGATGCCGCTTTCATATTCCGATAATTTTTAAAAGCACTGTTTGTTACATTCTATTGGTCCTTTAACGAAAAAGAGCATTTCCTTTATTCAAGGAACGCACCCTTTAGCGGAAAAATGCGATCTTATTATTGAAGAATCGCGCCCGATTGTTGAATATTAATATATTGATTTCAGCCTTTTACTTGTTGCCCCTATACTTAATAAAGATCTCTTTAAATCTTTTCTAAAATTGATTTAACGAATTCAGTTTTCTCTTCAGCATATTTATGTTTATTATCTTTGTTTTCATTTGCCAAGTTAAGTTTCAATTGTTCATATTCAATTCTTGCTCCATCATTCACCCGCAAATAATCTCTAAACTTCAATTGTTCAAGTAAATATTTATTTCCACTTTGATACATATGGATTTGGTGGGTTCTTAGTTCACCCTTACTAAAATAATGTCTTTCAGGTAAAATGTTTATTCCTTTATACGAATATCCCAAATCCTCTAAAAGTGCGGCAGTATTACCACCCATATCAAAATCTTTGATTTCTACAGCAATATCAATAATTGGTTTTGCACTTAAATATTTTACTGATGTGCTTCCTATGTGATGAATATTTATAATATATTCACCTATTTTATCTTGTATTTTTTCTTTCTCTGATAAAAATTCCTTATTCCATTCTTCTGTCCAATGTACTAAAAATACATCTCCTTTGGGCAAACCTAACATCTTAATCCTCCTTAAAACTTATTACTGTTTTTATTGGAATATAATACCATACTTGAGGGTTCTTCTTGTTGCCCTAATCTTTCCCTTTAGTTTAAGTTTAATTCTCCATAAACACCAAAGTAAATAATATGGCCCTATAACGGAAAAATGCAATCTTCTTATTGAAGAATCGCGCCCGATCGTATTATTAGGTCAGCCAGAAAATATTTCTGGTTGACCATTTTTTATATCGATATATGATAACGGTAGCCGAGGTAGAACGTTCGCGCCCGTGGGGCTAAGACCTCGTCCGCAAAACAGTTCACCCCCTACTTGTAGAAACATGTTTGAGGCTGGTTGGGACAGTGATCTCGTATAACAAGCGAAGCTATGACACTACAACGAGGATTTAGGGGTTACCGGCAATTATCATTTTGAAGGAGGAATTATAATGAATCCAGTCATTGGCCTGGATGTAGCTAAAGGTGAAAGTCAGGTTCAAGCTTATTTGGAAAGAAAGAAGCCCTATAAGAAAAGCTTTAAAGTAAAACATGATCTTGATGGGTTAGCTAGTTTATTAGATTTTATTAAAGAAGTAGAAGATATTTCAGGAGAGCGCCCTCCCCTAGTTATGGAGTCTACAGGCCATTATCACACACCAGTTGTTCAATATTTTGAAGACAAAGGTTATTTAATCATTATCGTAAATCCACTCATCTCTTATAAGACGAAAAGTTCTAGTTTACGAAAGGTAAAAACAGATATCGTTGATGCCAATCATCTCTGCGAGCTGTATTATAAAGAGGATTTAGAGCCTTATAAAAAGCGTGGCATCCAACTTGCGAACTTACGTCATCTTACGAGACAGCACGATAATATTACAGGCATGTTTGTACAAACTAAACTACAATTCCAGGCAGTCTTAGATCAAGTATTCCCTGAATATAGTAATGTTTTTGGCGACTTATATTCGAATGTTTCTTTAAAAATACTACAGATTTATCCTACTTCAGAAGATATATTGAGCGCCAATAACGAAGTATTAACAACTAAAATAAAAGAATTCTGTAATTCTCGTTCTCTACAATGGGCAAATCAACAGGCTGAAAAGCTAATGACTGCAGCAGCTCAAAATCCATTTCAACAGGCTTTATATTCTAGCCTTGCCCTAAGTTTAGATATGTATATTAACATGATCTTTGAATACAAAAAACACCTATCCCTACTTGAAAATGAGATAGATGCTTTGGCCAAAAGTATTGAAGAATCGAAGATTATCCAATCAATTCCTGGTATCGGAGAAAAAATCGCTGCCACGATTATATCTGAAATTGGGGAAATTGAAAGGTTTAATCACCCTAAGAAACTAGTCGCATTTGCCGGTCTTGATCCAAGTATCTTTGAATCAGGTACATTCAAAGGCACTTACAACCGAATAACCAAAAGAGGCTCTAGCAGACTACGACAAGCTTTGTATATGGCTGTTAAATGTGCAATTCGTGATTGTCGAAAACAGAAAACTACAGATGAAATCCTTCCTCGTAATAAGAAATTACGGGCGTTTTATGATAAAAAACGTGAAGAAGGAAAACCATTTAGAGTAGCTGTAATAGCTTGTGCAAACAAACTCTTACATTGGATTTATGCACTATTAAAAAACAAAACTTCTTTCCAAGACATAGATTGATTTAACAATTTAACCAAGCAAACCTAAACTTTCCAAATCAAGAATTTGGACGGTTATTTGGCATGCACAAATTTAGTATAACATGATATTTTTATTATTTTTAATGAAAATTATTGACAACTATTAGCTGGTTTTGTGGAATAACGAATGCCATTATAAGGTTATGAACAGCAATACTCCCAAACTTCGCTTTGGGAATGTTTCAAACACAGCTATGGTAAAACATGGTTGTGTTTTTAAATATAATTTAGTTCTAAGATTCCTCTAGACTTTTGACTTCAAATGTCTTTTTCATTTTTTACTTAATCTGTTTTACTTTCATCGACATCTACTGGCAATACAACTGTATCTTCATTTGAATATTGGTTCTGTCTATCCGAAGATACAGTGATTGCGTCGTTTACAGTGCCGATTTCTTTTACTGCTTCTTCATCAGCGTATTCTTCGGAATAATCGAAATACTTCTTACATGAATGTTTTTTGGTCAAATCCAGATTCGTTATTAGAAAAGACTGTGCTTTTCCATTTAGAATTAAGCTGTTACATTCAAAGTGGAATAAGCAATAAATCTAATATTTAAAAAGGTTATGATAGGTTTTGAAATTCAAAACGAATGATAGAGTGAACGGATCTTTCGCGAAAAACGTTTTGAAATGAGGTGTCATATGGACGAGAAAATAATTTCATTAATTAAATCCAAACAAGAAAAAGGCATTAAATTGTTACTTGAATAATACGGGGGACTCATGAAAGCTATTGCGCTCAAATATCTGGCTAGTAGACCTCAAGAATTAGAGGAAACAATGGCAGATATAACAATTGCTATTTGGTATCATATCTACGACTTTGATTCGGGGAAAAACACGTTCAAAAATTGGGTAGCAGCCATTGCGAAATTTAAAGCAATCGATGTTTTACGAAAATTAGAGCGACAAGTTCCTACAGCAGAGCTACAAGATAATTTACCTTTGCTAGAATCTAAACAAATCGACTGGCAAATAGTACTGAATAGTTTACCTATTGAAGAACGCCAAATTTTTGATAGCTACTATTTTAAAGGGAAATCAACGACAGAAATAGCAGATCAATTTCAAATGAAACCATCCTGGGTCCACAATAAATTATCACGAACTAGAAAAAAACTAAAAGATCAATTTTTAAAAGGGCGGGTGTAAAGATGAGCATTTATAAAGAGTTAAATGAAGTAACTATTGATTTAAGTGAATTTGACGTGTCACCGCTCACCAATTATGAGAAAAAGCGTGTACAAAAACTCGTGAAAAAGAAGTTGAAATTAGTGAAGTCCCATAAAGGGATGGGCGTTGCAGCAGCTACTCTGGCAATCGGCTTATTAGCTATGAATCATCAAACGATTGCCAATATGCCGTTCATAGCAGCATTGTTAGAAGATTGGCAAGTAACTGAGCAAGTGGATTGGTCACCTTACAAAACAGTGATTGGTGAAACGCGTACGACAGAAATGGGCGATTTAACATTAAATGAAGTGCTTGTTAATTACGATAAAATAATGATTAGTGCAACGTTTGATAAAAATGAAGAGACCGTTTTTTCTTATCGACATCAATTAAAGCCTACTGTCATTATTAATGGTGAAAAAGTTGAAGCGAAAGGTATATCAGCACAATCGATTGCACAAAACAGTTCAATGTATACAATTTATAATGAGATTACATTAGCTGAGCCAGTAGCTGCTGCCAATTTTGATATACAAATTATGTATGACGAAATGCATACCCCACAGACAAAAACGCTAGAAGGTGAAACACTTGAACAGCCGTGGGTATTTGACATAAAGGCTTCTCAGCTTACTGTACAAAATAAAACAGCGGTGCATGATTTACACCAAACAATACAATTACAAAATGACGAGCAATTTGTAATTGATCGAATCGTAACAACTCCGATTTCTACAACCATTTATTATAGTGGTTTTTCATCTGATCAATCACCGAATATTAATCTTTTTGATGCGGAGGGGAACCGTTATCACTGGAATTCTGCATATGGAAATGATGATGGTACGGGAGAAATTAATTATACAGGTGCATCTTTTTTAGAGAGTGAGCTTTTCATCCAAGTTTTCTCTACTTCCACAGAAGATGATGCAATCAGTGGAAAAGTAAAGATTTTAAATTAATTTTTGATTTATCAGTTCCAGGCATCCATACAAATTTAAAGAGGCGTCCGAGAAGTCATTTTGGGACGCCTCATCTTTATGATTAAGTAGAAAATTTATATGTATAACAGATTCAAAAAAGGTTCCCAAATGAAAGTTTGGGCATACACCACAAAGGCACGAATGTTGTTAAATCAACATTTGTACCGTTGCGCTTGAACGATTATACAGTTTACTATACATTTGGTATAAATTGTTGAAGTTGCAACGTTTATACTCGCAGAAGCTTGTTCATAAATTTGCATAAAAACTTGAGTAACATTTTTTATCTTTAAAAGTGTTATTCAACAATATGGCCCGATTGTTGAATAACATCTAAAGACGATTCTTCAACTAACTGATCCGTTAGTTAAATAAACTCAACGATCATCTAGCGTTATGGAATGAAATGGAATAAAGTGTAATAAAATGAATGCACTAATGATATCACCAATTTAGATACTGAGGACGATAACATAAGAAGAGGTGGTAAATTGTTTAAGATATTAATAGGAGTAACTTCTCTAATATTTATAATTATTGGCATGTTACACGTTTTTTGGGCATTTGGTGGAGGTTGGGGAGTAAAAGCGGTTCTTCCGACTAAAGATGACAGTAAATTGCCAGTTTTACAACCAAGAATGTTAGGTACACTTTTGATCGGTTTATTTTGCTTTTTTGCATCTGTTCTACTATTAGTTCAAATAGATTTATTTACAGTCATCCAACCCTCCCCCCTTTCAAAGTGGCTTTGTATAACTGGAGGAATTGTTTTCTTATTACGTGCTATTGGTGAAGGAAAATATGTAGGTTTTTTCAAGAAAATAAAACATACTAGATTCGCAAAACAAGATACCGCCTTCTATTCACCTCTTTGTGTATGGATTAGTCTTATTTTTTTGCTAGCATCATTTATATAAATTTGAATAAATGACAATTAACAACAAAGATTTTCTTTCAGGAGTTGAAACGTTACGATATAGCCGTTGCTTTTGATATATTAGCTTCCGGATGCGGCATTTCAATTTGCCCATAGAAAGTATTGTTCATTTATAATGTCTGATGAGTTATTTTTTATTGTTACACTTACTTTCCTATTACCTTTGTTTATTAGATTTATTACAGTTAAAAGTAGCACAAAATCTACAAAATAAATCTAATAAAAGTTCACAAAAGATTATGGGCATAAGAAAAAACGGTAAACGTTACTACAACAACGTTTACCGTTTTTTTATTGAAATATTGTTTGTACCGAATTTTATGAAAGTCGCAGAAACGTTACTAAAGCAACTTTTATACTATTTATTACATTCTAATATGTATTACTAATATTTGGTATAATTATCCATAATGGGTGAGGTGAGAACAATTTGAAAAATATCTTGAAATTTATTGTACTTTTATTTACTCTATCAGCTTGCACACAAACGGATAGAAGTGAGAAGGAAGAAATTTTTGATGAGAAAGAATTATTATATTTATTTGAGAACTCTGATACCAATCAAAAGTTTAAAATAGTCCATGTTAATACTTTATTTGATAGCTACCTTGAAAAAGTAAAAAATTATACAAGCCAATCAAACTTGGAATTATACAAGGAGGAGGTTATCCAACCTGTTTACAGCGACTGTTTTGAAAATGGAGAGTTCATACATATAGTAGATTCCGTTCTTAATAAGGCTCCAACTAGTTTAACCGAATTAAAAATTGTAAGTGAATTAATTGAAAGTAAAAAAGATGACATAAATGCACTTATTCAAGATGCACTACTTCAATCCGCTAAGCTACTACAATCTGAAAGTGACGTAGCAGTATGTGTCTTTCCATCTAGTAATTCCAATGTTGTTATGTATACGGTAGGTGCTGGTAAAATTCTGATTCCTTATAATGAATACTTTGAAGATGATTTTATAAAGGTTGCTTTAGCACATGAATATCATCATAGTACTTGGGCAGAAAGTTATTTAAGTACTCATTCAGGTTCAGTCTTAGATAATCTTATATTTGAAGGAAAAGCTGTTATGTTTGAAAAAACTGTATATCCTGATATTGAAATTACACAAATGGATTTCACTTATAATAATGAATTTTGGTCTAAAATTGAACCTGATTTAAACAGTAAAGATATAAATCGTTCTTTAGAAATCTTATATGGTGGTAAAGGGCTGCCTTTATTTTATGGGTATAGTGAAGGCTATAAAATGATTAAATCCTACCTCGACTTACACCCAAATCTAACTCCAGAAGAATGGACAGGATTAAGTACAGAAAAAATTATTGAAAAGGGGAAATACTTCGATAACTATAATTAAATCAATGTATTAACAATCGGTTCAATTAAGCCCATTGCAAAATATAATATTGCACTTTGACAAAATTATACAGTTCTTTACAAAATAACGTTCCTAAATGAAAGTTTGAGAATCCAAAAAAATCCACAAACGCTTTTAAATCATTGTTTGTGGATTTTTGTGTGGAATATTATGCGGTGTTTTATTCAATTGTTTAGGAAGAAAGAAAAACTCATTCTATTATTTTCTTTGAATCGTCGGCAATTTTAAAGGATAGAATTTCGCGATTTTTCTCTATTATTTCCTTATTTTTAGCTATCGTTTCCTTTATATTTAGATGGATTTCATTATCGAAAATTTCAAGATGGTTTTTAAGTTTTGTATCTAATTGAGGTACTGATGTTTTACTATTATCCATAACAATTTAATCCTCCTTTATTCGCTATTATAATGAGGGATATAAATCTTTTCTTTCCCCAGAAGACTATTAATTCATTATTACATTAACTTCTTGAAACGATTCTAGAGAAATGACTACATTCAATTGTTACATCATAATTTACTTTGCAAATCCTCTGAAAGCTTAAAGACCATAATGCGTTCCCCAGTTATTGTGCTCAAATCACTATAAAAACTCACAACTTCCATACCTGTTATGGTTAGTATTGCTTCTTTTATTTCTTCTACACCCGATTCCACCAAGCTATTTCGCATTTTTTTAACTGATAATAGGCCCTCTTTATCTTGGCATACTGCATATTCAGCAGGTGTTAAGACCCCCCCTAACACAACAACCACCATATCTCTCAAGATATCTGATTTAACCGATACGGAACCGCGTCCTAGATAACTTTTCTCCCAATTAGTTAACACTTTACTGATTTCGGCTTCAAGAGCACCCTTTGTTTTATTCATCGTGACTTCCATCCCTTCCATTCCACAATTAATCGTTATATATTTATTTTATAGTCTGTGTTACCTCTAGTTTCTCCCATATGGCATATATAAATATTATTTCTCTGCACCATTTCTAACAAGTCCATAGCTTTCATTTCTAAAAAATAAAAAAACCGACAATCAAAAAATAATGGTTTCAAATATCAAACCATTTACTTTTAAAATTGTCGGTTTACTTTTAACTAACCTAATCTAGGTTTTTTAAAATGTCTACCTATTATTTAAAATTATTATTCTAATTCCTTTTTGAATGGATAATCAATATCCAAAATATTGACTACCAAACTAAGGAGAAAACTCTATTTATAATATATAAAATATTAATACTTAGATTATTCTCTGTCAAGTTTAAGATAATTGAATTTATATTAAATATTTAGCTTCAGCACTAGCTTCTTGGTATAGCGAAAGCGGTTTTTGGAGAAAAGCATCAGCGATTGTTTTAATTGGGTTTCTGTGTGGTATCTCTTATTTTCGGAATTTTGTTTTTCAAAAATTAGACATTTAATACGATAAGAGAAATAAAGTTCCCAAATATGCACTTCAACTAATGTGATGGTGGGCTATGATTCAATGGAGAGGGGGAAGGATATCTTTACACGTTGTTGTAGCAGCATTAACCGTTTTTTTATTCGAACATTATGCTTCCTCTAAAATTGTTCAATCAAAAGGCTCAACTAGTTTCTCTTCAGCCAGTGTTATACTTTTAATAGTGAGGTGACTAGAATGAAAAAATTGAAACTTGTGATTGCTGGAATTATTGGAATTTACATTATTACGTTTATGTATCAGCAGCATCGAACGATTCTTGAATACCGACAAATTCCATACTATTCATTAGAATTATTGGTTTCTCCAATTGCAGAAGTAATCGAATTTCATGAGAATGCTGATAATTATGAAGAGGATGAACGAAAAGAAATGCTTGGGAACATAAATGTTAGGTTTTCAACAATTTTTAATAAAACAGGTGTAGGGCTTTCAACTGAACAAAAGATCCATGATAGGTATTTCTATAAATACAATGAAGCAAGAATAGACTTTGCTCTTAGTTTTGATAAATATATGGAAGCAACAACACGTGAACAAAGGGAACAGGCATATAGAGAGCTAAAGAGTGAATACAGCGACTATCAGACATTTCTTCAACTAGCAGAGGATGATTTAATGTTACCTGATCCTACTCTTGAATGAATTTCAGCATCGGACTTGATAGTAATTAAAAACAGACTTTTTCCGTGGCACTAAACTTAAAACTCCTCTGAAAATCCCAGCCCCCACACAAGCAAGCGCTGTTTAACTTTGCTTGTTCGCGGGAACTTGAAGTACAACAGTACTGGGGGAATTTCAATGGAAAAAGTTCAGAAGAAATGGAACAGCTTGAGTCGCAGAAAAAAGGTTATAAGGGTTCTTATACTTCTTTTGATTTTACTATATATAGGGGTAATGTTATGGCATACATATAAACCGTTGCCGAAAGATATTTCCTATGAAGGGGACTTACATAGAACAGACAATATTGAAATGATCACGGATTTAACTTATGCGCAAGACCAAGATGGAACGGATCGAAAACATGAGAATCATATATTTGATGAAGTTTATACATTGATTGAAGAAGCCGAACAGTTTGTCGTGATGGATTTCTTCTTGATGGATGGGTATTTCGATGAAAAAGAAGATTTCCCGCAAATCGCAGATAGTCTCTCTGACAAGCTTGCCGAGAAAAAGAAAAACAATCCGGATATGCCGGTTATTTTTATCACCGATCCGCTAAATAAGGGCTATGGTTCCTATGAAACGCCATGGTTCAAGAAGATGCGTGAAGCCGGAGTAGAAATTGTTTATACCGATTTGGAACCACTGAGGGATTCCACGCCGATTTATTCAGGCTTATACCGATTATTTTTTCAATGGTTCGACCGTGATGGCGAAGGATGGATTGCCAACGCCATGTCGAGCAAAGCACCAAAAATGACCGCATCCTCCTATTTGGAACTGCTCAACGTGAAAGCCAACCACCGCAAAGCAGCAGTTTCGGAAAAGGAAGCGATTATTACTTCATCAAACCCGCATGATGCAAGTGGCTTCCACGGAAATCTTGCTTTGAAAGTAACGGGGCCCGTCATAAACGATATTCTGGAGGCAGAAGAAGCGGTGTCGCTCATGTCGGATGGTCCAAAATTGCCGAGGGCGGAGATTCCCCAGCAAGATGACGGCCAGTATGCGGTACAGTATTTGACCGAGAAGAAAGTTTTGGATGCCTTACTTGAAGATCTGGAGGCGACAAAAGAGGGAGATAAAATTTGGGTTGGCATGTTCTTTATTGCACAGCGCGGCATTGTGAACGCTTTAACAGATGCAGTAAACCGTGGCGTGGAAGTGAATATGATACTAGATCCAAACGAAAACTCATTTGGCCAGGAAAAGTCCGGTCTGCCGAATCGGCCGGTTGTGAACGAGCTGCTTGAAGATACAAATGAACAAATCAACATTCGCTGGTACAATACCATAGTCGGCCAATACCATACAAAAGCCATCTGGATTCAAACAGCGGAACAAACAATCATTTCAAGCGGTTCTTCCAATTATACGGAACGTACATTGGATAATTACAATTTAGAAAATAATGTACGAATCCTTGCTCCAAATGATAGCGCGCTCGTCTTGGATATGGAACAATATTTTGAACGGATTTGGAAAAACGAAGATGCCCTCTACACTCTAAATGTGGAAGAATATCAGGATAACCTGTCCTGGTGGCAACGCTGGATTTACTCGGCTCAAAAAGCAGTTAAATTAACTACTTATTAGTTAATCTAGCAGCATTTATATGTAACCCGGTAATCCCTGGAAAACAACAAACGTTATTAAATCAACGTTTGTTGCTCTTTAATTTAGTTTGTTATAATGAATTACGAAATCACTTATATTATAGAGTTTGATTACGAAAGAAGAATAATCGGAATTATCGAAGGTCAAAAAATATGGAACAGTGTATTGTAGAAAGGGATTCAGAATTGTTCCTCTTTGTTCAAAACCCTTCTATTCCTTACTTTCAAATACTGTTATCTCTTTAGCTTCAAATGTTAGTCTTTCGGAATCGACACTTGTTATTGGCTCTTCAAAATATACTGAAACCGCATTATTTTTATATAATTCATCAAATGTTAATGCATCACCAGCTTGAGTCTTAATAATCGTTTCGTCGGTTATTTTTATAGTACAAGAATAGCCTATGTCATCATTACTGTTATTCGATTTTCTAACTAGATCTGAACACCCAACATTGATGCTATCTTCTTCAATTGAAGAGATTTCTCCGTAAATAGAATATGTTTCATTTGAACAAGCAGTAAAAAAAATGAAACTAAATATTAAAATTAATTTCTTCATATAAACACCTCCACGGGCAAGAGTCACAGTCTTAGTAGGAAAATAGAAAAACAGCGGGAAGCTTCTCCCACTGTTTTTTATCACAACCCAACCAAAATAAAACACTGGTCATCGTTATTGTATTTACTATAAATCGTTTCCTTGTTTTCGAGGGCACTCTGTATGGTCTCTTTTGTCTGTGCCAATGGACAGGAGATGGATTCGTTCAATAAATCATTTAAAGTGTTACATTCAAATGCTTCCGAAACGCCATCTGTGTACAAAAGAATTTTTGTCCCGCGTTCATAGTGCAAAGTTCTCGATTTAAAAAGTATGTTTTCGAATGTTCCTAATGGCGGATTGGTTGCACCTAGCTCTTGCTGTACACCATTGTTGTCTACCTGCAGGATGGCAGGGGGATGACCAGCATTGATATATTCAATCGTCTGTGTACGAATATCAATATTTAAATAGATTGCTGTACAGTAATGCCATGCATCCTGGTTATTTTGAAATAAATCGTGCAAGTATTGGTCCAGCTCCTGCAATACCTTTTCAGGCGCAGCTTCCCGTGATATTAACTTTTGGAACATCGATTGAAGGGACATCGTAATTAAGGCCGATGAAACCCCATGCCCCATCACATCCAATAAAATAATTGCATATTTTTGGGGCGTTACTTGATAAAATCCAAAAATATCCCCGGATAATGATTTGGAAGCATGGTAATAAGAGAGAATCTCAATATTGTCATTGGTGATGTCATTCGTTAATGCGGTTTCCTGAACTTTTTTGGCAATCTGTAAATCACGCTCGGTTTCGCGCATGATTTTCGTGTTGATTTGATTGGCCTGCAAGAGATCCTGTTGCTTTCTTTCCAATTCCAAAAGGGCCTGCTCTTTTTCTAAATAAGCATCTTCCGTCATTTTTCTGGCGTTAATGAGCGCGTCTTCCAATGCACTGCGATTACGGATCGGAAAGATGACACAGGTAAACGGATGATTATCATGGACAGATGCATTTAATAATATAGGAATTTCTTCTTTCATTACGGATAGTAATGTCAGGAACATTTCCTCTACCGCCTGCTTCACTTTCATCATTGGTACTAAATAGAGCTGACAGAAAATCTGAGAGGAAGGAGATAATAGCACATTAAAATGCTTTCCTATAAGATGCTCAGATGATGGATAGTGCAGCAAATTTAGCATTGTCTTATTTATAGTAAGTATTTCACCTTGTGCAGATAGAGTGAGAAGCCCGCATGGAGCGTTTTCTATGAGTTCATCCATTTATAAATCCCACACCCTCACCGATAAGGGGCACAGATTGCTCCAATAAATAATCTTTAATCAATTGAATGGTTTCCTCTGGGTCGCTCATATGTGGACAGTGACCGATTGCATTCATATAGACAATCGTGCTGTTTGGCATATTCTCATGTAAGTACTCGCCAACTACCTTTGGTGCAATGACATCTTCCGAGCATTGTAAAATAAGGGAAGGTACCGTAGCTTTCGGAACATCTTTACGACTATCAGTAAAGAAGCAAGCCTTTGCAAAAGTATTGGCGAATAAAGGATCGGTAGAACAGAAACGATCTTCCAAATCTTTTGCCACACCTGCTTTTGCCGTATTGTTTAATAATGTAATCGAGAAAGCATTGGCCCAGCCGATATAATTTTTTTCCATCATGTCCATTAAATTGAGTAAGTCCTTCTTTTCAAAACCACCGTAGTATACAGGCGGATCATTTATATAGCTTGGCGACGGAGCAATCATGATTATTTGTGAAAAATATTCCGGTTTCTCTAACGAAGCCAATAAACCGATCATACTACTTACCGAGTGACCGACAAAAACAGCATCCTTTAAATAGAGCGCTTCACAAACATCCAATAGATCCTGTACGTAACCGGACAGTTCTCCATATTTTACAAGGTCAAAAGCTGTAATATCTGAATTTCCAAACCCGACATAATCAAATAAAACCACTTGATAATCCTCTTCAAAAGCAGGGAAAATGTCATTCCATACCGTTTGGTCGCAACCAAATCCCGCAGCGAATATTAGAGGTTTTTTACCTTTACCTCGAATATGTACGTTATTACGTTTAACCGTATTTTGAATCATGAAATAGCACTCCCTTCAAATGGTAACCTATAACATTTTAGATTTATATATGTTTAAAACATAAAAGTTTATCTTCTATTTAACAATCATTCTGTATGATATTGGGTTATAAGTAAAGGGATATGGATATTTATTACTTGGAATCTATCACTTTTCGGTTATAATTTCAATTCAAATAGAATTGGGGAGAGAAGTTTAATAAAAATCAACAATATGTTGAATATTGTGCATTGCTTCCATTACTCGTCCATTTTAAAATAAGAGTATGAAATGAACAAGTTGTTCAATTTTGAGGAGGAAGCAAACAATGAGTAAAGTATCTAAACTATTAATGGCAATTGCTAGTATTATATTAATCGGATTTGTGGGGAAAGCGTTTATTCTGGATGAAGCGGTGAAAGGGTATTTAGTAACGTTTTTTTTTGTCGGAGCAGGATTGGCGCTGTTACGTTTATTTATTAACACGATGATCGGTAAAATGAAAGGGAAACCTATTGTTGTGAAAATCGGATTCTTCGCTGTACTTTTAGGTCTAGGTATACCGTTCCAAAACTGGTTCCGTACAGAAGTCATTTTCTCGATGAGTAAAGCGTTTATTGTGCCAAGTATTTCAGTGATGGTTGCAAGTGTCGTGTTGATGACAATTGTGTATGGCATTATTGGGAAACATATTCAAGCAGCGCGTGTAGAGGAGCTTCAATTAAATTAACAGGACGGTGGGAAGGTTCTCACGTTCAAATAAAGAAAGCCGATTCGTACTTGAAATTTCGTACGGATCGGCGTTTTAGCGGACGCGATTCTGTAATAGGAATCAGCGTCCGTTTTTAATAGTGGGTATTGTTAAACAACACATTCTTTTATAGTCGAAATCTTAAAGAAGTCTTGGGACGGAAGCCCTCATTCCATCATTATTATCTCAATAAAATATCCATTTATATTTTAAAATGTGCTACATTATAAGGAAAAAGTGTTAATTAAGAGAGGGTGAACCAAAAATGGGTTCGCAATTGACTATGTATATTACGCTTGTTTGCACGTCAGGCGTACTGAATTTGTACTTATGTCTCTATGCCTTTAGCAAACGTCATAAATATACAAATATCGCAAACTATTTTATTTTATATACAGCAGTCATTAGCATTTACTGTTTTGCTTCGGCTATGACTTTAATATCGACGACGCTCGAACAAATCAGTTTCTGGAATACCATTCTCTACATCGGGATGCCTACATCTGCAACATTAGGTTTACTGTATGTCATGAGCTATTTAGGATTTAAGCTGACGGTTAGAAGAAGCATGCTGATACTTCTTGTTCCGATTATTACAATTATTATGGTAGCGACAAATCACTGGCATCATCTTCATTATCGTGTATTTGAACTGGACCCGAATTTAGGGGCACCTTTTGTTTATCAGGAGATTGGCATGTGGTATATGGTGCACGGTGTCTACACATTTGCCAGCATGTTTGTCGCGTTTTTGCTGTTGATTTCTCATTGGAAGGAAACGGCGAAGGTATACCGTCCGCAATTGATCGCGTTAATGTTCGGCCAGCTTGTTCCGATAGTGACAGCGTTTCTTTATTTGAACGGATTCACACCTCCAGGGGTAGATCCGGTACCAATGATTTTATGGCTTTCTTCATTATTATACTTGTGGGCAATCAGCACATCGCAGCTGTTTCGGATTATGCCGATTGCGAAAGATAAAATCTATAATAGTATCAATGATGGGGCCATCGTATTGGACGATTCATACCGGCTTATTGAATTCAATCAAGCTTCCAAAGTGATGTTGCCTAATTTGAACAAATCGATGTTTGGCAAAAACTTCGTGAAGTTTTGGAATGAGCAGACAGGAGAGGCCCTGCCATTCAAATTAACGGCCGATATCGAGTACGTTCAAGAAGTAAGGTTATGCTCCGAACATGCGGAGCGGGTTTATCAAGTCCGTATTACTTCACTGGAACAAGCGAGAAACAGTAAAGGTCTGTTGCTGGTTTTTACGGATATTACGGAGATCAAAAGACTGCAGGAAAAATTGGAGCAGCAAGCTTATTACGATGAGCTGACAAAGATTTATAATCGCCGTGCATTTCTACAGCAAAGTGAGCAGGATTTTCAGAAAGCTAAGGAAACAGGTTTACCATTTACGGCCCTATTAATGGATATCGATCACTTTAAACGGGTGAATGATACGTACGGGCATCATATTGGGGACCAATTGCTCGTGCACGTCGTAAATGCTTGCAAAACACAACTGCTGGAAAGCCATTTCTTCGCGCGATACGGCGGGGAAGAATTCGTCATTGCGCTGAAAGGTTTCAATGAAGCAGAAGGTGAAATACTAGCCAACCAGCTTCGAACTGCCGTTGAGCAGGCACCGCTCATGACAGAAGCAGGGAATCTTTCAGTTACGTTAAGTATTGGTGTGGCGGAAGTGGTGGACTGGACAGAGGAAACACTGTATCAGCTATTGCATAAGGCAGATACCGCTTTATATGCTGCGAAGGAAGAAGGACGTAACCGCGTGAAAGTGTATGCGGAAAGTGAGAGCGTACTTAGTTGATAGGGTGAAACCGGCATGGAGAAATTCATGCCGGTTTTTTAATTTGTTGAAGGGCGCTGTAAGTTTTATAAGCCGGACTCTGTACTACCTCGTTTTAGGAGAATATGTTAGCATAGTAAAATAATAACTAAAGGGGGGGAGCGGGTATGACACAGAATTCAAAGACGATTTCTGTAAGTATTAGCTTAATCCTAGCTCAAACCGTGTTTATAGGATTTTTAATTAAAAATATACAGCTATATATTAATCAGCCGTCGATCGTTGCAAAATGGCTTGCGGGAATTTCTTTTTTCATATTTCTGTTGCTGTTCATCGTCTCGTTATGGGCGACAATCAAACTTTTAAAAGGAAAAGATACAGGGGGATTGTGATGATTGGATATATTCTAACAGGGTTATTATTAATCTTTGCGACTCGGAAATTTTATAAGCATAGGGCGGTTTTTAAACAGCTTTCGAAAAAAGAATGGCTACAATTTGGCGCAGGTTTTTTATTGGCATGGGCGGGAGCTGTTTTCATCATTATAGGTGGATCCAACATAACGGATATGATTGAAATCACATGGTTAAAAAACCTTATGGAAATTGGAGTGATTTTGATTGGCTTGGCTTTGGCAGGAATTATTATGAGTAAAGTCTTACCGTATAAAATAAAGGAGTTTTATTTGGGAGATTAGTGAAACGGGGAAAATTGAAATGGATGATATGATTGGATTTGCAGTAGTTGGAATCATTATTGCATGTTTAATTTATGCTTTAGTTAAACAAATTAAAGAGACAAAGCATAGCGGGAACGGCATTGGCAGCCCGCTGTATCGAAAACAATTGGCAAGAAAAAATAAAGTGATGACAGTTGCGTTAATTGGAGTAATAGTATTTTACACATTAAATATCATGAGCGTTATCGCTTCATCTATTCCGGTATCAAACAGCTTTACTGTACTCGGGACTTTTTTAAGTTTTTTTGTTTACTTTTTTGCAAGGATAATAATGAAACCACAGCTGGGTGATCAGCGGAGGAATTTAAGCCTTTATTAATAGGAGAGTGCTGCGATGAGAAAACGCTTTACAAATTTAGACCAAGATGACCGGCTCGGTACTTTTATAGATGTCCTGAAATGGCAGCGATCAAAGCAAAAGAAAGTTGTCGATTACGAAGTACCGCAGTGTGAGGAAAAGCAAATTGCGTTTCTAAAAAGTAATCGCACGGAGCAGTCCGTTACGTGGATCGGCCACTCGACCTTTTTAATTCAAAAAGAAGGGCTCAATATTTTAACGGATCCGGTTTGGGCAAAATGGATGGGTGTAGCGAAACGGTTGGCAGAGCCGGGGTTGCGGCTGGATGAATTACCGGACATTGATATTGTCCTCATTTCACACGCGCATTACGATCACCTGCACGTACCGACGTTAAAGAAATTGAAAAAACGAAATCCCAACGTATTATTTCTTATTCCGGAAGGGCTCGGTTCTTTAATGAAGCGTCATAAGTTGCACAACTTTACCGAGCTATCATGGTATGACAAGCATGAATCAAGTGCGCTTGAAATTCATTTCGTTCCTGCAAACCATTGGACAAGACGCATGCCTTGGGATACGAATACCTCGCATTGGGGCGGCTTCATATTGCAAACGGCATCGGATGCGCAAAGTATTTATTACGCCGGAGATAGCGGGTATTTTAGAGGCTTCAAAGATATTGGCGAACGCTTCAACATACATACAGCGCTAATGCCAATCGGCGCATATGAGCCGGAATGGTTTATGCATGCCTCCCACGTGACACCGGAAGAAGCGATCCAGGCGTTTTGTGATGTCGGAGCGAAAGTGTTTATTCCGATGCATTACGGTGCCTATATGCTGGCGGATGATACACCGAAAGAAGCGATTGACCGGCTGCATAATCATTGGCAGCGCGTGGATTTGGAAGAGGTGGAACTGAAAACGTTGTCGATTGGGGAGACGTATAGAAGCTGAATGCATAGACCCCTTGACGAGAAGACAGGTTCAAAGTAAAGTAATGTTAAATTCATCAAGCATTAGGTGCCCGTTAAGGGAGAATAGGGAATAAAGTGAAAAGCTTTAGCGTAATCCCAACACTGTATAGAGGAGTTTCATAGCAAAGCCCACTGGATGTCAATCTGGGAAGGGGCTATGAAATCATGAATCTGAGCCAGGAGACCTGCCTAAGTATGCTTACTGTTTATAGACACTGGATATGTCTGTAGTTTATTTGTTATCGAATAAACTGCAGGCTATTTTTATTGTCAAAAATTCATTCTAATGGGGGAAACGAAACATGAAATTACTACAGCAAACGATTGAACAAATTCAAGAAATCGACCGACAAATGGAAGACAAAGCACGTCAGTACATAGACTCATTAGCTAAACCGCCTCAAAGCTTAGGGAAGCTCGAATCTTTAGCTATGCAAATTGCTACAATTACCGGTGAGCTTGCGCCGAAAATCGATAACAAAGCGATGATCGTCATGGCTGCAGACCACGGAGTATATGAGGAAGGGGTAACGCCGAACCCGCAAGGTACAACGGTATTCCAAACACTTTCCTTTCCAAAAGGGACGACAGGAATGTGTACGATTGCGAAAATCACGAATGCACAAGTCATTCCGGTAGATATCGGAGTAAAAGAAGACTTACCTCAAGACGCAGGGGTCATTATTAAAAAGGTGAAATACGGGACAGACAATATGGCGAAAGGTCCAGCGATGACCCGAGAAGAAGCGATTCAGGCAATTGAAGTAGGGATTGAAGTCGCAACAGAAGCGATCCAAAACGGTATCAATCTTATCGGTACAGGTGAAATGGGCATAGGGAATACGACGCCAAGTGCTGCGGTGCTTTCGGTACTTCATGGCTGCGATCCGCTGGAAGTAACGGGCTTTGGTGCTGGTGTCGGAGCTGGCGGCATTAAATATAAAGCCGAAGTTATTCGAAAAGCAATTGCATTGAATGAGCCGAATGCGGATGATCCGATTGATGTAGTGTCAAAAGTAGGCGGACTTGAGATTTGCGGGATGGCAGGAATCTTCCTTGCAGCAGCAGCGAACCGTGTGCCGGTCGTAGTTGACGGGTACATTTCAACCGTTTCAGCATTAATCGCCTATAAATTAAATCCGAATGTGAAAGCATATTTGATACCGTCACATTTATCGGAAGAGCCAGGTGCAAAAATTGCGGCCGAGCTTTTAGGACTGGAACCGATGCTGCATATGAATATGCGACTTGGAGAAGGATCAGGTGCTGCATTAGCGTTCCCGATTCTTGATGCGGCTTGTTCGATGGTTACGAATATGGTCACGTTGGAAGAAGCGGCAGCGCTTTTAGTAGCCAAGTAGAATAAAAAAATTCATATAATAAAATTCAATAAAAAGGCTACATTAAAAGAAACAATTACTTTAAATGTAGCCTTTTTTCTATAATTAAAGTGTTCCCGGAAAATAAGTACGGCTTTTCAGTCTATTCCATTTATCTTACCAGTAAAATACCAATAAGCGGAACTTTATCGTTTATTTTGCCAAGCAGAGTACGATAAAGAAAGCCCAACCCAATCCTCGTAAATGTAGTGTGAGAGCAAAACATTACAAGTAGTGGATAGAACTTGATTTTATTTTACAGAAAATTCAGTGAAATTCAAGCGATAGTCCTGTCAAATGCGTTTCCTCTGTAATATCCTATATTAATTAAATGTAAAAACATATCCGAACTGTTAATAATACCTAAAAAAGTGCTTTTTTATTCAACCATGGAATAAAGTAAGCGGTAAATAGGGTATGGAAACGTAAGACCAATAAAAAGGAGAGGCGGGAGGGGCATTAAAAGGAACGGGGTGATCACTATTTCTCCGTATGTGAAAGGTCGTTTTTGAATATATTCGAGAAAAGGATGAGGATAATATGAATCAAATTTTCAAAAAAGATGAGTTTATTATTATTCCTTTTTATAAAGGGCGAAAGCAGGAATTTATGGTCGTCAATACGAAGAAGGAATTTAAAAATGGACATACGCACTTAAAGTCATTTAAGATGGCCAAGTATTTGATCAATCTTGCGCGTTGCCAAAAAATCAATTCCGGATTAAGACCATATTTATTAACAAGCCTTACAAGAATATCGGCAGACCGTGAATATATTCAAAAATTAGAAGAGCTTCTAGCTGTGAAAAGAAGTAAAGGGTCAAAAGCTTCCTATTATAATAAAGCAATCTAATTGTACGTAATCACGTCAATAAAAATAGATAGACCGCTTTTTCAAGAAATTGAAAGAGCGGTTTTTTGCATGGAACTTTTTTTGGGGTGGAGCTCATCACCTGAGAACTTACAATGTAACTAAATCATTTTTAATAAAGCTTCTTCGCCAATCATGCCTTCTTCAATGCCGTACGCTCTCGCTTCGTATGTGACAGATTCCAGTGGCGCTTTTAGTAAGTCATCGATCGTTCGAACACCTACTGCACGACCCGCAATGATTTTGCGATCGGCCAACTTTTCATTTAACAGACCAACATCGAGTGCACCACACATAATGTACCCATGCTCATTCGAAATCGTCAGCAAGGTTGTTTTAGGTAATTGAACCGTTACCGCAGTAAATAAATGACCTTGAAGATCAATCGTTTCCGTATAGACGATAACCTTCTCCCCCTTTCATATAAATCATATGAAAGAATTGAAAAATGGTACTTGTTTTTGTGGGAAATTTAAGTAGGGTATTTTAAAAGAGCAGCTTTTTCCACTTTCGCCAGCTTTCGTTCTACATTCAAAGTGCCAAGTTCTACTTTCTGGCCGAACTGTTCTACTTTCAAGCCGGAACTTTCTAATATTCCCGAACCATTCCTCTTTTGAGCCAAGTTGTTCTACTTTTCCTAGCTTTCGTTCTACATTCAAGGCACAGAGTTCTACTTTCGCCCCGATCTGTTCTACTTTCAACCCGGAACTCTCTACTTTCCTCGGACTTTCATTTCACCCAGCACAACAATACTTACAAACTCTAACAAATCCTTCATATGACCTTAACATTCCACCTTTACACTTAGAAAAAATGTAAAGGTGGAATGTTGTCTATGTCTAGGAAATTATTAGCTGCTGCACTTATTGGAGCGGCGGTCACTACACCTGCCATTGTCGCAGAAGCAGCATTAAGTTTGGATGCCCGCTATGATTCAGGTGTTCAAAATGAAGATGGCGGTACAACGGAAATCGTTGCGTATAACCCGCACTCACATGCAACATATGTCGTAAATGGCGAAACGAAAAAAATCGAAGCAATCTCACTCAACTATACAAAAGACGAAGCAATGAATTTAAAGCCTTTCCTTTCGATTGATATCGCGAAAACGATTGCCTCATTCGACCAAACTTTTGAATACGGGGACTTAACAAGTATTACGGTGCATCCGAAAGAAAATGTGATTGCGGTGTCTGTACAGGCAAAAGGCTACAATACTGCCGGTTATGCCGTGATACTCACTGGTGAAGGCAAGCTTCTTGGCGCTACAAAAGTAGGCAGTCAACCGGATAACATTACATTCACAACAGACGGGAAGAAGCTTTTAACGGCAAATGAAGGCGAACCGCGTGAAGGTTATGGCAAGGATATTGTGGACCCGAAAGGCAGCATTTCTGTAATTGATACAGCAAACGGCTATGACGTTTTAACAGAAGAGACGCTTTTCTTCGATGCATTCGATACACCTGAAAAGCGCGCTGAGCTTGTGGCAGACAATGTAATATTAAAGAAAAATACGAACCCTTCTGATGATTTAGAGCCAGAATACATAGCAGTTAATGAAGAGAGCACAAAAGCATATGTAGCGTTACAGGAAAACAATGCCGTTGCCACTATTGATTTAACATCAAATGAAGTGGTGTCTGTGAAAGGGCTTGGCTTCAAAGACCACAGCAAGCCCGGCAATGAAATCGACTTATTGAAAGACGGCAAAATCGAGATTAAAAATGAAAACTATTTCGGAATCTATATGCCGGATGGAATGGCGGCCGTCTCGATTAACGGCAAAGATTATCTCGTCACGGCCAATGAAGGCGATGGACGCGAATGGGGTGAGGAAGACAGCGAAAACTTCCATCTGAATGAAATCGAAACGGAAGAAGAAATCGTAACATATGATACGTCTGGCTACGAAGGTTTTGTAGAAGGGCAGGACTATATTTTCGGTGCACGTTCATTTGCGATCTTTGATGCTGAGACAATGGATGTCGTGTTCGATAGCGGCAGTGATTTTGAAACAATGACAGCACAGCACCATCCTGAACATTTCAACGCAAGTAATACGAACGTAAAACTTGATAGTCGCAGCGGCAAAAAAGGACCCGAGCCGGAAGATGTAAAGATCGGCAAAGTAGGTGATGAAATCTTTGCATACATTGGACTGGAGCGCATCGGTGGTGTCATGATGTACAACATCACAAAACCGGCAAGCCCAAAATTTGTAGACTATTTGAACTTACGGGACTTCTCGGATGATATCAAAGGTGATGTTTCACCAGAAGGAATGGCCGTCATTACGAAGGAAGACAAGCCGCAGCTAATCGTTGGTCATGAAGTGAGTGGTACGGTAACAGTGTTGAATGTAATGGATGATCCGATCGCATTTAAAGACGCTGAAAATCATCCGGATAAAGATGCTATTGCAAACGTAACAAAGCGCGGTTTATTTAAAGGGGTAAATGAGACAACATTCGCGCCAAACAAGCCGTTTAGCCGTTCACATGCCGCACTGGTACTGCACCGTTTGGCGGGTACACCGGGAAGTGATGTTACGAGTTTCAATGACGTGAAAGCACCTGTAACACAAGTAGCTGTTTCATGGGCAGTGGCAAACGAGTTCATCAGCCCAGTAAACAACAAAGTATTTGGTGCAGCAAAACCGATTACGCGTGAAGCATTTGCCGTTGCGGTTTACAATGCATTGAAGGCGAACGGCCAAATTACAGCTGCCGAAGCACCTGCCTATACGGATGATGCGAAAATTTCCGCGTATGCAAAGGAAGCCGTTGCCTCTCTGAAAGCGGCGGGCATTATGACAGGAATTGATAATGAGTTCAATCCGAAGCAATCGTTAACACGGGCTCAGGCGGCTGTTGTATTGAATAAATTGGTGAAATAACGTACCGATAAATAAAGCTCGCTGCTCCTACCACGCAGCGAGCTTATTTGTGAGTGTTTAAAACGCCATTCCTTTTTCCATCGCAAGGCCTAGTTCACAGATTTTTTGAAATATAATTCTTCCTGAAGGGTACAATGATTTATACTAAAAATAACAACTACGAATGAACATGGGGAATGTAAATGAAAAAACTATTCGCTGCTTTTATGATGTTAGGAGTCATTTTTATAATGAATGATGCACAGGCACAGCAAAATAATACAAAATCAACTTGGCTTTGGCATACCCATACGATTACAGATGAGCAAACGATCCATTTTCTAATAGAAAAAGAAGTAACGACCGTTTATTTGCAGATTGATCCAGCATTACCGAATGATGTGTACGCAGCCTTTATTAACAGGATGCGCGAAGCAAATATTGAAGTGCAGGCACTGGATGGTGGTCCTTATTGGAATACAGCAAATTTTGATGCGTTATGGGCATGGATCAGTCAATACCATCAGGAATATCCTGCATCGAAATTCACAGCAGTCCATTTAGATGTAGAGCCTTATTTATCTGCATTATGGGAACAGAATCGAAACCTTGCAGTCAGTCAGTATCAAGAATTAATACAACACGCCCTCTATAAAGTACGCTGTACAGAATTAAGGTTAGAGACGGACATCCCATTCTGGTATGATGAAGTGCTATATTATAACCAATTTGGTGAAGGCAACTTGGCAGAGTGGATGATTGCGAATACAGACGGCATCTCCATAATGGCCTATCGCAATACAGTTGCCGCACTAAAGAGCATTACAAAAAATGAAATGAGTTATGCAAAGAAGTATCAAACACCGGTTGTGATTGGTGTTGAAACAATGCCGTTTCCAGATGAGCCTTATATAACATTTGCTGCTGAAGGTGAAATCAAGATGAACCAAGTGCTCAACCAAGTGGTGGGTCATTATGCTAAAAATCGTTATTTTAGCGGAGTAGCTATCCACTATGTGCAAAGCTGGCAAGGGTTGAGAGAGTAGTATTTGAGATAGAGTGCCATACAACAAAGAAACAAAGGACAATCCAAGGAGTTTGGGTTGTCCTTTGTTTCTTTTTAAATCTTTACGAAAAGCCATTTAAATAATGCTGTAATGCACTCGTACCACTTTCTTGGAGAGACTGATCTTCTGGGAAGGTACACCAATGATAAATGACGCCCATTGCGAGCTGGGTAAAGGCGAGTTTTAATTGTTTGAGTGATAAGGCAGGTTTTGTTGGGCTTGCTTCAATAACTTCGGTAATTAATGCTTCAAATAACATAAATAATTTACGGTTAGGATTCCTGAAATATAAATGAGCTTCAGATTCTAAAGAAGTAGAGTAAACTACGGATAAAAACTCACGTCCAAACGTTTCTTCTAAATAAATAAATACGTTCTCTAAAAAGAGCTGTAATCGCCTTTTTGGTGATAATTGTATTGGTAGATCATTATACAATTGTTCATAATACTTATCTGCCAAGGCAAAGTGCTCATTTAAAATTTCAGCCTTTGACTTAAAGTGATGGTAAAACGAACCTTTGGATGAATTGCAGGCTTGTACAATTTCATCGACACTGACATTTTTATATCCTTTTTCTTTAAACAACTGCATGGCAATCCTTATGATGAATTCCCTTTTGTTTTCTGTTTTATGTATTTTATTTTCTCTTTTAATCAATTAAATCACCCTTTATACATTTACTTCTCTTTTATTCTATTGTAAAATTAGACTGCAGTCTAGTTAATGAGATGAGGGGGGTTAAAATTGAAAAACAAAGTCATCCAAAATCTTTCAGAACTAAGTGGGTTATTCAAGGACAATCAGGTTATTTTAGCAGGGGGATTCGGATTGTCAGGCGCACCATTAACAATTATTGATCAAATGGCTGAAACCGATGTGAAGGGATTGCATGTAGTTAGCAATAATTTAGGGGATCATGGGATCGGTTTACACAAACTGTTTTTACAAGGGAAGATTGAAAAGGCAATTGGTTCATTTTTTACAATGAACAGAGAGGCAGTTATTGCTTGGTCGGAAGGTAAGCTAGATATTGAACTTTTACCACAGGGTACATTAGCGGAGGCCATTCGTTGTGGAGGCGCGGGAATTGGTGGCTTCTATACGAAAACGGCTGTAGGCACTGAGTTGGCAAACAATAAAGAAGAGCGAGTTATAGATGGAGAAACGTATATTTTTGAAAAAGCAATCAAGGGCGATGTGGCAATAATTCGTGCTAAAGCAGCCGATCGATTAGGAAATCTAATTTATCATACGACTGCCAGAAACTTTAATCCTATGATGGCAACTGCTGCTGAAACGGTCATCGTGGAGGTTGATGAAATTTTAGAGGTAGGCGAATTAGATCCAGAAGCAATTGTTACACCACATGTTTATGTAGATTATATTGTGCAGTCTAACTATGTGAAAGAGGGGGATCGCTATGTCAGCGTTTGATTCACGTACAGTTATCGCTAAACGTATTGCGCAGGAGTTGCAAGATGGTCAAATCGTGAATTTGGGCATCGGAATTCCTACGTTAGTGAATTCTTACATTGAAGGAAAAGATGTCTATCTACAATCAGAGAATGGTTTATTAGGAATGGGACCACCACCATCAGAAAATCAGATTGATGCAGATTTAATATCTGCAGGAAAAGAACCTGTTACGATTACAAAAGATGCATCGTTTTTCAGTAGTGCCGATTCTTTTGCGATGATCCGAGGGGGGCATATCGATGTAGCTGTATTAGGAATTTTACAGGTGAATCGTTTTGGTGAAATTGCCAATTGGTCTGTACCGGGGCAACCGATTTTAGGTGTAGGTGGAGCAATGGATTTAGTAGTAGGGGCCAAAAAGGTAATTGCAGCCGCAACTTTGTTTACAAAAGATGGCGATCCAAAAATTGTAGAAAGCTTAACTTATCCGAGAAGCGGTATACGCAGGATAGAGATGCTTGTAACTGAATACGCGGTATTTGAATTTGAGGACGAAAAAGTAATTGTAAAGGAATTGTTAGGTGACCTTACGATTGAACAATTGCAAGACCGATTAAAAATTCAATTAGATATGGGGGTAAAGCTATGAATGAAAGCGCTTTAGCGAAACAGACGACGAAGAAAACGATGACTCGTATTTTACCGTTTATTTTAATCCTGTATATCATTGCCTACTTAGATCGTGTAAATTTAGGGTTTGCTGCGTTAGAAATGAACGCTGATTTAGCATTAACTGCTGAAGTCTTCGGGTTATTATCGGGTATCTTCTTTATCGGTTACTTCTTCTTTGAAGTCCCTAGTAATATGATTATGCATAAAGTAGGGGCAAGAATTTGGATTGCGCGTATAATGCTTTCTTGGGGAATCATTGTTATTCTGACTGGATTTGCGCAATCAGCTACACATCTTTACATTTTACGCTTTTTACTAGGTGTTGCGGAAGCCGGATTCTTTCCTGGTATTATTTTATATTTAACCTATTGGTTCCGCGAACGCGAGCGTGGTAAAGCAACAGCAGTTTTATTATTAGCCTTGCCGATTGGAGGATTAATTGGTGCTCCATTATCAGCATGGATTATTGATAACGTTGCTTGGGCAAGTTTAGAAGGCTGGCGCTGGATGTTTATTTTGGAAGGGATTCCAGCATTAATTTTAGGTGTGATTACATTAGTTTATTTAACAGATCGTCCAAGTAAAGCGAAATGGCTGACACAGGAAGAAATAAATTGGTTGGAAGGCGAATTAAATGTAGAGCGACAAAAGGCATTAAAGCTCAATAAGCCGTCTAAACTAGCAATGTTAAAGGATGCAACGGTTTGGAAATTAGCACTTTTCTATTTTGCTGGCTATACAGGTGTATACGGTCTATCGTTCTGGGTACCAACTATTATTAAATCACTCTCTGCAGTCACTACAACGAATATGGAAATTGGTTGGATGGCTATGTTACCATCGTTAGTCGGTATACCTGCCATTATCTTTACCGGGCTTAACGCTGACCGGACAGGAAAGCATAAACAGCATCTAGTAGTATGTTTGCTTATTGCTACAGTTGGTTTCGTAGGTTGTGCACTCGCTACGACTCTATGGCCAATGGTTGCCATGTTGTCACTAGCTTCAGCAGGACTATACGGCTTCACGGGCAGTTTCTTTGCTTATTTAACATTCTTCTTCACCGAGTCAACAGCACCAGTAGGAATTGCACTTGTTAACTCATTTGCAGCACTTGGTGGATTCGTAGGTCCAACAATTTTAGGTATGTTTGTTTTAGAAACTGGCATGTTTGCACTTGCGATTATTTTAGTTGTCGGTATCCTAATTTTATTAACAATGCCGAAAGCAAATATTGAAATTGAAGCAGAAGGCAATAAAGAAGTACGTGTAACAACATCTGGGAAACGATTAACTTAAATTAGGTGCGCCTTAAAAAGACTGATTATTCTGTTTTTACGAAAGATGCTGCCCAGTATATAATTACTGCGCAGCATCTTTTTAGTAAAAGACCTCTCGCTACATCTCCTCAAAATAATCCAAATTAATGCGTTTAATTGCATAAAAGGGTTTGTTTAAAAGAGCTTTTTGCAAATGCTTACTTTTACATAAATTATTCCATGGACTCATACCATTTAATGTTGAGGAGGGATATTGATTGGATGAGCAAAATAACCGCAAGAACAGCAAGGACGAACAATTAGATATTTTCCGAACAGATGACAGGGGAAAAGATCTTACAACGAATCAAGGGTTAAAAGTGTCGGAGGATGAATTCTCATTAAAAGCAGGCGTGAGGGGGCCAACTTTACTCGAGGATTTTCATTTCCGTGAAAAACTAACGCATTTTGACCATGAACGAATTCCAGAACGCGTTGTCCATGCACGTGGCTTCGGTGTGCATGGGGAGTTTCAGTTATACAAAAGCATGGAAAAGTATACGCGGGCGAAATTCCTTCAGGATACATCTAGAAAGACGCCTGTATTTGTTCGTTTTTCTACTGTCAATGGTTCCCGTGGTTCTGCCGATACCGTACGTGATGCGAGAGGATTTGCGACGAAATTCTATACCGAGGAAGGGAATTATGATTTAGTTGGCAACAATATTCCGGTATTTTTCATCCAAGATGCCATCAAATTCCCGGATCTTGTACATGCATTTAAGCCGGAGCCTGATAATGACATACCGCAAGCTTCGACTGCCCATGATACGTTTTGGGATTTTGTCGCGAATAACCAGGAATCTGCCCATATGATCATGTGGATCATGTCAGACCGCGCCATCCCACGCAGTTTCCGTATGATGGAAGGGTTTGGTGTGCATACGTTTCGTCTCGTTAATGAGGAAGGTAAAGCGCATTTCGTAAAATTCCATTGGAAGCCTTTATTGGGAACGCATTCTTTAGTATGGGACGAGGCCCGTAAACTGGCGGGCATTGATCCGGATTTTCACCGCAATGACTTATGGGGTGCGATTGAAAACGGCTTTTTCCCTGAATTCGAACTAGGTGTTCAGATTCTTGCGGAAGAGGACGAATTCAGCCTCGGGTTTGACATCCTTGACGCGACAAAGATTTGGCCGGAAGAAGACATTCCTGTAAATATTATCGGAAAGATGACGTTAAATCGGAATGTAGATAATTTCTTTTCGGAAACAGAACAGGTTGCTTTCCATTTGGGGAATGTCGTGCCAGGGATCGATTTTACAAATGATCCATTATTACAAGGACGGCTATTTTCGTATTTAGATACACAATTACTTCGTCTGGGCGGACCTAACTTCCATGAGATCCCGATTAACAGACCGGTTGTTCCATTCCATAACAATCAGCGGGAAGGCTTCCACCGACAGACGATTAATCTTGGGAAAGTGAGTTATCACCGAAATTCATTAGCCGGGAACACGCCGTCACCTGTAAGTCCGGACAAAGGCGGATATGCCACTTATCAGGAAAGAGTGGACGGAGTAAAAATCCGGGCTCGAAGCGAAAGTTTTGCCGATCATTTTTCACAAGCGACACTTTTCTGGAACAGTATGAGCCCACCTGAAAAAATGCATATCATTGAAGCGTTCAGTTTTGAACTAAGTAAAGTGAAAAGTGAATCTGTTAAACAGCAGGTAGTGAATATGTTCGCCAATGTAGATATGGAACTAGCAACCGCCTTTGCAATAAATATCGGGTCACAACCTCCTGCAAGGGGCGGTTCGGCGGTAACGAAGTCCTCCCCGGCACTCAGTCAGGAAAATACAGTGAAATCCGTACAAACACGGAAAGTAGCGGTCATTTTGACAGAGGGATTCAATGGTCCGGAAGTTAATTACGTGCTCCATCAATTGATTAACCAAGGCATTGTTCCGGAAATTATTAGCGAACATATTGGGATGGTATACGGAACAGACGGAGTGGTCGTAAAAGCCGAAAACACCTTCCTAACTGCAAAATCCGTGCTGTTTGATGCTGTTTATATGGTAAGGGGAAGTAACACAAACGTCATGTTCAACAAGGATGCGGCCTACTTCATCGATGAAGCCTATTCACATTACAAGCCAATTGGTGCGACGGGTGCGGGTATTGAATGGCTGCGTGTAAATCAGATTTTAGGTCAGCCGGGTGTCATAACAGGAACAGATATGCAGGAGTTCGCAACCCAATTCATACAAGCGATAGCAGCCCAACGGTTCTGGTATCGGAAATTAGCATAGTTATTAAAAACACGTAAAACCCTACTCATAAAAGGTTTTACGTGTTTTTTTGCGGTGGTTTCATCTGAATCCTGTTAAACGAGATCATTCTACATGTTAAACTAATAATAACACCGCTCAAAAGGAGGATCGTCCCATGATAACCCGCGTAAAACAATCATTAACAACCCGTCTTCTTATCACCATCAGCGGAATCATATTCACAATTTGTGTGCTGTTTTTGTTGTTGATCAATCACTATCTGGATGAATCGGTACTGGAGGAGATGGGAGAAAAGGCGTTAACGAGTGCATACTTGATTGCTGAGCGGCCGGATATAGTCAATGCATTTTCTGCGGAAAATCCGTCTTCCATTCTTCAGCCGATTGCAGAGGATATACGAATGCAGACCGGAGCGAGTTTCGTCGTGATAGGGAATGAGCAAGGGATTCGCTACACCCATCCGATCACTGAAAAGATTGGCCAGTCGATGGTCGGCGGGGATAATGATTCAGCGCTGATTAACAAAGAGTCCATTGTTTCGGTAACGACGGGTTCAATGGGAGAATCGATCCGCGGAAAAGTCCCAGTTTTAGTTGACGGCAATGTTGTCGGGGTTGTTTCGGTCGGATTTTTAACGAAAGATATACAAAAGACGATTGATACTGCCTTTTTCGGTTGGCTTCAGATCACGCTCCTGCTCGCGGTTTTCGGGATTGTCTGTGCGGTGCTGATCTCGCTTTATGTAAAGGAACAGTTGCTCGGTATGCAGCCGGCGCAAATTGCGAAGCTCTATTCGGCGTATCATACAATACTTGAGGAAACAACGGATGGTGTGATCTTAACGACACTGAATAATGAAGTGGTGATTGCTAATACACGTGCGAAGGAACTCATCTCATCCCTGACAGAAGGGATCTCATTACATACGCTACTTCCCGAACGGCTTTTTAAAGAAGACGTGATTCGGGCTCTGGAAATTCCGTTGCAGCAGCAAGAGATGATTATTACCAAAACGCCATTGAAACATGAGGAGCAGCTCGGCTATTTATATATTTTACGGGCTAAGCTTGAATATGAAACGGTCATTAATGAGCTGACATTGGTGAAGCAGCAGGCGCGGATGCAGCGGGCAAAAACACATGAATTTGCGAATAAGCTGCACGTTATCCTTGGCTTGTTGAAGCAAGCCCATATTGATGAAGCGATTGCATTTATCAGGCAGGAGCAGCAAGATTCTACGAAACAGCAACAGGCACTTGCAACACAGCCTTCGATATTGCTGCAGGCGTTACTCGAAGGGAAAATATCGGAAGCGAAAGAGCGCGGTATTACGATTACGATCGAAACCGAGGATGTTTTAATCGATTATAATGATGAAGAAGTGGACGCATTATTAACATCGCTAGGGAATGTCCTTCAAAACGCAATGGATGCTTTGGATCAGACAAACATAACGGACAAGCAAATTAAGCTTTTTATTCATCAATATCGTCATGAGCTGATTATTGAGGTGCATGACAATGGGCCGGGAATCGATGAAGAAACGGCAAATCACATATTTACTCTCGGGTTTACGACAAAGGACGGCTATGATCGGGGGTACGGTCTGGCGATCAGTGAACAGGCACTTGAAAAAGTCGGCGGCTCACTGTTAATAGAAGAAAGCGATATAGGCGGGGCCTGCTTTTTAATCATTTTACAAAGGAAGTGATTCAATGGATATATGGTTACTGGAAGACGATTTTCGCATTGCGGCGATTCATGCAGACTATATTAAAGCGATACAGCCGGATGCACAAGTACAGCAATTTCTAACGGGGGCCTCATTAAAGGAAGCGCTCCTGCATAACACACCTCCTGCCGCTCTGTTGATGGATTTATATATTCCGGATGTTACAGGTTATGAACTCGTTGCGTATGTAAGATCACATTTCCCGGAAGTCCGCATCATTATGGTGACGGCAGCGGCCGAGCGTGCACATGTGGAAGCATTGTATGCATATGGGGTATTCGACTATATTGTGAAGCCGTTTGATGAAGCACGACTGCAAAAATCATTCCAGCAGTTTCATCACATGCAATCGGCTTTGCAAAAGAAAACACATTTATCGCAGCAAGATTTGGATACGCTGTTTTACCGGAAAAATCATTCGACGGCGACTGAAAAGGCACTGCCAAAAGGGATCGATACCTTTACGCTCGAACAGGTCATTCACTTATTTAAGGAGCAAAAGTTCACGACATTGACGGCGACACAGCTGAGTGAAGTAATCGGCACGAGCCGCTCCACAGCACGCCGCTATTTGGAATACTTAGTGGAAATGAATATACTGGAGACAAAACTGCTTTACGGAACAGTCGGGCGTCCGGAACGGAATTATGTCCTACGTGAAACTTATGAACAAAATTAGCTTTATTGTTTTTATTAAATAAATGAGCACATTCTTCCTCCTAACATAGAATTGTCATAAGATTATAAGAATTCTAAGCAATGGGGGTTGTTGAATGTTAAGTATTATTGGTATTATTACGATTTTAGTTATCGTTGTGCTGTTAATTAGCGGACGTGTATCACCAATTGTCGCAATGGTTATTCCACCAGTAGTGGCGATGTTTGTTGCAGGCTATTCGTTCGATGATTTAGGGGTATTTTTCAATGATGGAATCAGTTCTGTAATCAGTGTTGCCATCATGTTTATTTTTGCGATTATCTTCTTCGGGATTATGCAGGATGTCGGGTTATTCGAACCAATTATCAATAAGATGGTAGCGCTGTCAAAAGGGAATGTCGTGCTTGTTGCAATCGTTACGGTAATTGTCGCGGTTATTGCACAGCTTGACGGTTCAGGTGCTTCCACATTCTTAATTTCGATTACGGCATTATTGCCGCTATATGTTCGACTTGGGATGAACCCGTATTTACTTTTACTATTAGTCGGCGGTTCTGCGGCGATTATCAATATGATTCCATGGGGCGGGCCATTAGGGCGTGTTGCATCCGTTCTAGAAACAGATGTAACAGAGCTATGGCATCCGTTAATTAAAATTCAAATCATCGGTGTTGTGCTGATGCTGTTACTTGCGATCTTTATGGGCTTCCGTGAAAAACGCCTGATTGCGAAACGAGCGCAAACAGGAGAAACGTTAAAATTTGATTTAAGCAATAGTATTTTAAATGCTGAAACAGATGAAACGTTAAAACGACCAAAACTTATTTGGGCAAATGCGATTTTAGCAATTGTTGTTCTTGCTGTATTAATGTCAGGACTTTTACCAGCTGGCTTAGCGTTCCTGATCGGTGTCGCAATCGCTTTACCATTAAACTACCGTACACCGAAAGAGCAGATGGGACGTATTCAGGCACATGCATCGAACGCGTTGACAATGGCTTCAATCATTATTGCAGCAGGTCTGTTTTTAGGAATTTTAAACGGGACAGGCATGTTAACAGCCATTGCCAATAACGCCGTAAATATTTTACCAAGCTTTTTAGCCCAGTACTTACATATTATTATCGGGGTACTTGGTGTACCGTTTGACTTGCTGTTAAGTACGGATGCATACTACTTCGCATTGTTCCCGGTTGTTGACCAGATCGGTTTAACGTACGGCATCGATTCATTATCGACAGCGTATGCGATGATCATCGGTAACATCGTAGGCACATTCGTATCACCACTTGCACCAGCAGTATGGTTGGCACTTGGACTATCAGGTCTGGAAATGGGCAAACACTTGAAGTTCTCATTCTTCTGGATGTGGGGATTAAGTATTACCCTACTGATCATTGCGGTTTTAATTGGTGTGGTACAAATATAGATAGCAACCAAAAAGAAGCTCCCTTTAATAGGGGGCTTCTTTTTTGATAGATTGGCGTTGTGTTAGTTTTCACTGCATCCTTCTCTAAGATGGCGCTCAATCAAAATAATAATAATTTTAAATAAACAGAAAAAATTTTCTGATAAATAGAATTTTATTGCAGAAAAGTATCTAAAACTAGCAAAATAATGATATAACAAAGGAAAATAGAACGAAAATGCTTGTAATGGCAGTTTTTTAATAATAAACTGAATTTAGAAATATCTAAATATATAATAAAAGGGGAAAATTCATGAAAAAGAATCTATTAGCAAGTCTATTACTCGTACCAGCATTGTTATTAGCAGCGTGCGGTGGAGAAGAAACAGAAAAAAAATCATCATCAACTGATTCAGACAAAGAAGTGTATACAGTAGGTATTGATGTTACATACCCACCATTTGAATTCGAAAAAGATGGTAAATATGTTGGGATTGATGTGGAATTAATCGAAGCAATTGGTGAAGATCAAGGTTTTGAAGTGGAATTAAAAGCAATGGACTTCAAGGGGATTATTCCAGCATTACAAGCAGGGCAATTAGATGTAGCTATGGGTGGAATGAGTATCACAGAAGAACGTAAAAATGTTGTTGATTTCACTGAGCCGTACTTCGATGCAGGTGTATCTCTTATAGTAAGTGAAGCAAATACAGATATTCAATCTGTAGAAGATTTAAAAGGAAAACGCGTAGCAGTAAAAAAAGGAACAGTTGGCGCAAACTATGCGACTTCGATTGCACAAGAAATCGGATTTGAAATGATTCAATTTGATGATAGCCCATCAATGTTCTTAGAAGTACAAAACGGAAATTCTGTAGCATTATTTGAAGATTACCCAGTTATCTCATATGCAATCGCACAACAAGATTTACCATTAAAAATTGTTGGTGACCGTTTAAATGATGACAAATATGGAATTGGTGTATTAAAAGGTAAAAACGAAGAGGTTCTTGAAAAAATTAATACTGGTCTAGAAAACTTGAAAGAAAGCGGAAAGTATCAAGAAATTCTAGACAATTATTTAGCTGAATAAAACGGTAAGCACGCATATAGCGTGCTTATTTTTAAGAGGAGTGAAATACATATGGAAGTAGCAATCGCTGCGTTACCTTATTTACTGGAAGGGTTGAAGATGACCCTGTACATCTTTGTTATTGCTATTGTATTAGGGTTTGCTATCGGTCTTATCGTAGCATTGTTCCGATTGGCACCATTAACAATTTTAAATATCATTGCAAAAGTCTTTGTTAATATTATCCGTTGTACACCAATCATTGTACAATTATTCTTCATCTACTTCGGTGTAACAAAGTTCATTCCGATGGATAATATTACAGCGGGGATCCTTGCGATTTCATTGAACGCCGGTGCGTATTTCTCTGAAATTATCCGTGCGGGAATTCAATCAATTGATAAAGGACAAACAGAAGCAGCACGTTCACTCGGCCTTTCAGGGGCTCAGACGATGAAGGACATTATTATGCCGCAAGCACTTAGAAGAATGCTTCCTACATTTACGAACCAAGCAATTATTAGTTTGAAAGATACATCGCTATTATCTGTTATCGGTATAGCCGATTTAACGCAAAAAGGCGACATACAGGCTTCTGCTACCTTTGCGGCGTTTGAAATTTGGTTAACTGTCGGAGCAATCTACTTTGTGATTTTATATGCGTTAACATTGTTAAGTAATTACCTCGAAAGGAGAATGGCCCTGCGATGAGCATTATTACCGTAAAAAATCTTAAAAAATCATTTGGGATACTAGAAGTTTTAAAAGATATTTCTACAGAAATTAAAGAAAAAGAAGTTGTCTGTGTTATTGGGCCATCAGGTTCAGGAAAAAGTACCTTTTTACGTTGCTTGAATCGCCTTGAAGAAATTTCAGGCGGAGATGTCATTGTAAACGGTCATGCGATTTCCGCTAAAAATGCAAACTTAAATCAAATTAGACAAGAAGTAGGAATGGTTTTCCAACAGTTTAATTTATTTCCGCATAAAACTGTATTGCAAAATATCACATATGCGCCGCTAAAATTAAAAGGCTTAACGAAAGACCAAGCTAAAGAGCGGGCAATGGAACTGTTGAAAAAAGTTGGTTTAGTAGAGAAAGCCAATGCATATCCTTCTGAGTTATCAGGTGGACAACAACAGCGTGTGGCAATTGCCCGTGCACTTGCTATGCAACCAAAAATCATGTTATTTGATGAACCAACGAGTGCACTTGACCCTGAAATGGTAGGGGATGTTCTTGATGTTATGAAAGACTTGGCAAGAGAAGGTATGACGATGATTGTCGTAACGCATGAGATGGGCTTTGCGAAAGAAGTAGCGGACCGTGTTATTTTTATGGATGGCGGTTACATCGTTGAAGAAAACAATCCTAAAGCGTTGTTTGAAACACCGCAAGAAGAAAGAACAAAAGCGTTTTTAGGAAAAGTATTATAGACAGGATATAAGCCGGTTCGTACAAAATTTGTACGGACCGGTTTTTTGTTTGCAATGATTTGTTGATATTGTTGTAAAAAACTGGATAATATGATATATGTCTAACTACTTAGAGTAGGGCTTTTTAAGGGGGAAGGAAATGTTAGTTTTCGGTTTACTTTCATACATATTGGTATTAGTAATTTTGTTAAAGGTGAACACTTATGTAGCAATCGGTTTTATTATAGTAACTTCACTCGTTTCTAATGCTTATTTACCACAGCTGAAAGGATATGTTGGGGAACGGCGTATTCGCAAAATACTGGAAAGTTTAGGGGAGGACGTTAAGATTTACAATGATTTGTATGTCCCAAAAAAGAATGGGGAAATGACACAGATCGATCATGTATTACTTTCGCCAAATGGCATCTTTGTAATCGAAACAAAAAATTATACAGGGTGGATCTTTGGTAGTGAAAGTCAAAGAAACTGGACGCAAACAATCTATAAGAAAAAGTCACGTTTCTATAATCCGGTCATGCAAAATAAAGCGCATATTAAAGCATTGCAGCACTACTTAAATATGGATGTACCACTGCATTCAATAATCGTGTTTTCGAATGCGGCAACATTTAAATTTAAAGAACCTTTTCATGAAGCACATGTTCTTCAAACAAAACATTTAAAACGAACAATTAATCAATTTACGATAAATGAAATATCAGGCGAACAACTTAGCAGGATTTCGCAGTTGCTACATGCACTTGTTCCCGATACAAAGCAGCAAAAGAAGGAGATTAAAAAGCGCCATCTAGAATATGTGAAAGTAATCGCCAAACCTGCAAAGAAAAAAGTGATTAAAGTAAAGGCGGAGCCCGTTACTGCAGGACCGGTAATCGTTGAGCCTGTTCGTGTTTCTACAGATACTGCTTGTCCGAAATGCGGTAGTAACTTGGTAGTGCGTAATGGCAAGCGCGGGTCATTTTATGGCTGTCAGGGCTTTCCGAAGTGCCGGTTTACGAGGGATTTATGATCATCCTTTATGCTAATATGTAAATAATAATTAGCAGCGATTTTAAAAAAAGAAGGTGGCAATTTGTCAGCAATCGAAATACTGTCCTGGCCGTTCAAGCAAGAAAGCATCAATCAGATTAATAACAATGAACACTATCTGAACTACCCGGTCATCTACGTGTTAAATGGCAATAAAGAAGCTTATATTGGGGAGACGGTGTACTTTAAAAGCCGGATGAAAGCTCATTTAACTGCCCGTAAAAACGTCAGTCAGATTAACCTCATCAAGCATGAAAAATTCAACCGTTCGGCAACCTTCCATCTGGAAACGAAGCTGATTAATTATTTTCTTGGTGATGAAAAATATACGCTGCAAAACAAAAGTAAAACGGCGAGCGATTTTACACACAATTATTACGACAAGCCGTATTACGATCAAGAATTGTTTAAAGAAATCTGGCAGAGGCTGCACGAGCAAAAGCTGGTCGATCATGAACTGCATGTCATTGAAAATAAAGACATTTTTAAATTGTCGCCGTTTAAAGAACTATCGTTCGAGCAGCTTGAACTGAAAGAAAAGGTACTCGAATTTTGTGAGAAACAAGTAAGTGCCAATCCTGAAGAATACGGCAGTTTACTCGTCATTGAAGGTGAAGCGGGTGTCGGGAAAAGCGTTGTGTTAAGCTCGATTTTCAACACGATTCAGGAACGGGCGGAAGAAGCTTCGTCACCGCTTTATCAAACAGAAAATTATCTGGTCGTGAATCACGAAGAAATGTTCAAGACCTATAAAGGGATTGCGAAACAGATAAAGCATTTAAAAGCGAAAAACTTTGCAAAGCCGACACCTTTAGTCAATTCGCTGCAAAGAGACAATAAAAAGGCGGACATCATTTTTGTGGATGAAGCGCATTTATTGCTGACAAAGCCGGATACGTATAATAACTTCCACGGCAATAATCACTTGGAGGAACTATTAAAGTTAGCGAAAGTCGTCGTCATCATTTACGACCAAAATCAGGTGCTCAAACTGAAGAGTCTATGGGGTGCGGCAACACTTGAACAATTAAAGAAGCAAAGTACGTACACCGAAGAATACCAGTTAACGAACCAGTTCCGGATGCAGGCAAATGATGATGTCATTAATTGGATTAATGCCTTCAAAAATAAAAAGCTGCTTCCGCTGCCTCATGATGAAAATTATGAATTCAAAGTGTTCGAAACGATGAAGGATATGCATGATGCAATAAAGATGCGCAACAGTGAATTTGGCTTAAGCCGGGTCGTTTCAACATTTGATTACTTGCATAAAAAAGATGGCGGGACGTATTATGTGAACGAATCAAACGGCGCATACAAAATTGCTTGGAATACGACAAGTACGAAATATACATGGGCGGAAAAGCCTGAAACGGTGCATGAAGCCGGCTCGATCTATACGATTCAAGGGTTTGATTTAAATTACGTAGGTGTTGTACTAGGACCGTCTGTTCAATATGACGAAGCCCAAGACGAAATAGTCATTGATCCGAGCAAGTATATGGATAAAGGGGCCTACTCAGGCACGGAAGGCATTGCCGATGTGAACGAAGCGAAGGAAAAGATTGTGCTGAACTCGATTAATATTTTAATGAAGCGCGGGATTAAAGGGCTTTACATTTATGCAAGTGATGAAGCATTACGAAACAAGTTGTTAGCCGATCAACATCGAGACAGTAAGTAATCAAAGTCAGGTACACACAAGAGCATATTGTGTACCTGGCTTTTTACCGGTTTAATCGTAAATTACATTTTTCCCTTCTTCACTTAATTTCTTTAAAGATGCCAGCATATGATTGATGACTTCATCGGAATGGCGCTCCCAACAACCTAATTCGGCGACTATTTTCAAAGGAGATTTCGAACGATATGAGCGTGTTGGGTTACCTGGGAATCTTTTGTCCGTAACGTTCGGGTCATTTTCGAATTCACCTAATGGTTCAACAATATAAATTCGCTCTTTTGCTGTTGATCTTGCCAATTCGGCACCCCATTTTGCAGCTTCCAATGTTGCGGTAAAGTAAATATAGTTCGATTTCTTATCCTGATAATTGGATAAGTGAAGAGGCTCCAATAAATCTCCGATATTTAGTTCTGCTTTCGTACCATGAAAAAAAGGACCCCGATCGAGGACATCTGTTTGATCTTTCATAGGACACACCCCTTTCGTTTTGTATTATCAGTATAGTACGGAAATTTTAAAAGAGTAGTCTAAAAATAAATAGCCTGAAATGGTATACTAATAGTAGAGAGAATGAAAGATCGACATACATAGCACAAAGGACTAGTTTACATAGGGGAGTGACCGAGATGGAAACTGTATATTTTGCAGGTGGGTGTTTATGGGGTGTACAGGCATTTATGAAAACATTGCCTGGTGTAACATTTACTGAAGCCGGAAGAGCAAACGGAACGACAACCACTCTGGACGGCGATTATGATGGGTATGCCGAGTGTGTTAAAACCGAGTTTGATCCGAATGTTGTATCGATGCGCGAATTAATGGGGTACTTTTTTGAAATCATCGATCCGTACAGTGTGAACAAACAAGGCGAGGATGTAGGGGAGAAATACCGAACGGGTGTCTATAGCGAAAACGAAGCACACTTGATTGATGCAAAGGCATATATTACAGCGAGACCGGATGCTGACCGGATTGTTGTGGAAGTGCTGCCGCTCACTAACTATGTGAGAAGTGCGGAAGAGCATCAGGACCGGTTAACAAGATGTCCGGATGATTACTGCCATATTCCTGAAGCGTTATTAACGAAATATAAATGAAAAAGTGAACCTTCCAGTCAAGTTTGAGATGGAAGGTTCATTTTTATTAGTCGCATCAACATTTTAGCGATTGAATCTTTTTTTCTCATTTAATCGTAAAGGTATTAACTAAAGGAGGTATTTTGAATGAAACAGCTCTATATTAAACAAAAGGTTTTCAGTCTTAGCGGAAAATTTACGGTAATGGATCAGCACGAAAATGATGTATATTTTGTGGAAGGAAGTTTTATGCAAATACCGAAAACGTACTCGATTATGGATACAGCAAGAAATGAAGTCGCGCTAATTACGAAAAAGGTGCTCAGCTTGCTGCCAAAATTTTATGTGGAAGTCGAAGGACGAGAGGTATTGACAATCCAGAAGGAGCTCTCGCTTTTCAAGGCACGCTATTCGGTGGATGCAGTTGGGGTGGAAATTGAGGGGAACTGGTGGGATATGCACTTTGCAGTAAAACAGCATGGGGAAGTCATCGGACAAGTAAGCAAGGAATGGTTTACATGGGGGGATAGCTACAAGGTGGAAGTATTTAAGGATGACATGGAAAAAATCATCATTGCTATTGTAATTGCAATCGATTGTGTGAAAGCTGATCAGGATGCAGCGGCGTCTGTTTAAAACAAGAAAAAAGAGAGACAAAATCCGAGTGATCTAAAATTTTGTCTCTCTATTTAATCAAACAGCTACATGAATATTAGTATGCAGTCCAACCAGCATCAGCAGCAATGACTTGTCCGTTGATGAAGCTTGAATCATCAGAACCTAGGAATAATGCAAGCTGAGCGATTTCTTCCGGTTGACCAGCACGAGGCATTGTGCCTTGACCAGTAGATTGACGGCTGTATCCGAACTCAGAAACACCTGTCATTGATGATTGAATGTTTGTCATTACGCCACCTGGTGCGATACCGTTACAACGGATGCCAGAGTTAGCGTACATATAACCTGTGTTTTTCGTTAAACCAGCAACTGCATGTTTCGAAGCAGTATAAGCTGCACCAGCACGAGCACCACGTAAACCGCCTGCTGAGATGTTGTTTACGATAACACCGTGACCTTGTTCAAGGAAGAGGTTCGTTGCGATACGCATAGCACGCATTACACCCATTGTATTTACTGAGAAAACACGATCCCATTTCTCATCTGTAATTTCACCGACTGGCTCCATGCCGTCCATGATTCCAGCGTTGTTTACTAAAATATCTAATTGACCGTAAGCTGCTTTAGTTTCTTCAAACATGCGCTCGATGTCAGCTAATTCTGCTACGTTTGCCTTGTTTGCGATTGCTTGTCCGCCAGCTGCCACGATTGCGTCTGCTACTGTTTTTGCACCTTCACCGTTATAATCTGAAACGACAACTTTTGCGCCTTCTTTTGCATAAAGTTCAGCGATTGCTTTCCCCATACCAGAAGCTGCACCAGTTACGATGGCTACTTTACCTTGTAATTTCATTTGAAATCATCCTCCTGAAATATAATTATTATACATCTGTACAATAAAATTATAATACACAAATTAAAGCGTTTTCAATCAGCAAAAAACCTTCGTGTTGTACGATATCCAACAGATTTGATAGAATTGTACAATAAAGGAGGTCGCCATGAATAAAAATGATCTTCGTGTTATCAAAACGAAAAAAACAATACATAAAGCATTACTTTTATTATTGAAGGAAAAGTCATTGCCCCAAATTAAAATTACCGAGCTTTGTAAAGAAGCGACGATTAATCGCGGGACGTTTTATTTCCATTATCAAAGTGTTGACGATGTACTTCAGGAATTGTTCGAAGAAATTATGCTGGATTTACAAATTTCATATGATGAGCCATTTAAAGAAGGGTTGGAACTAACCGTCAGCGGAATGAACTTAAACCCAAATTCAGTAAAGATTTTCGACCACGTAAAAAAATACGAGGATTTTTACAAAATTGTATTATCTGAAGATGTGTCGATGAAATATTATTACATGCTCTTTGATGAAATCTGCAAGCTGATGGATGAGACCGATTATGTAAAGCATGAAAATGAGTTAAAGAAATATTTGCATGCCTACAATGCAAATGCCATTATCGGATTACTCATTCAATGGTACTTGAATAACTTTGAAGACTCCGTTGATATGATGAACAATCGCCTTGTGGAAATTGTGAAATTCCGGCAATCGCTTAAATGAAGTTTATAATCGCTAGAAAATGGAGTAGTGGACTATTTCATTTTCTAGCCTTTTTGCTTTATTGACGTGCCTAAAATAACTCCATCACATTCTTAACAAGTAATTAAATAATTTAACGATTTTACTTCAAGAATTAACGGAATATTAATAATTTTATGATAATATAAAGAGGAGTTGGTTGGCGTTTGCTGATTGAACTTAAATTGCATAACTAGGAGGAGAAAAATGGTTAAAAATCGAAATGTAACTCTACTGTTTTCTTGGGTACTTATTGTTTTCATTTTAATTCAGCCTCTTCAATCTACTGTTACAAATGCAGCAGCTGGGGACGGGTCATGGTCGACACCTTACTCCGTATCTCAGGCAATCAGCAATCAAAACAACTCCACAAAAACAGTTCAAG
Organism: Solibacillus isronensis; assembly: GCF_023715405.1. Lineage (NCBI taxonomy): Bacteria > Bacillati > Bacillota > Bacilli > Caryophanales > Caryophanaceae > Solibacillus > Solibacillus isronensis. The sequence continues at coordinate 168,438 of NZ_JAMBOC010000002.1, read as the reverse complement.
GTTATGTGGTGGGACAACCTACATCAACAACGACGGTCCTTACAGGCAGTTTTCCGAATGACTATGCATTGGCTATAGCGGACAATGCGAATGAAACGAATACCGCTAACATGATTTATGTACAGATTCCAACTTCTTTCCGCTCTTCTTACGGATTAAAATCAAATCCTTCATTAATGGGGAAAAGCGTAAAAATTACGGGTGCCTTGTCCGCATACTTTTCTCATCCTGGATTGAAAAATAGTACAGCATTTGAAATAGTGGGGGGAAGTCCTGCCGATCCTGAGCCGATTCCAACACCAAATCCTTCAACGGGTGCCTATTATGATGCAGCTATAGGGAAGACCGGCACAGCTTTAAAATCGGCTTTGCATAATATTATAGATGATCATACCGAAATTTCGTATTCCAATGTATGGACAGCTCTTCGCGAAACAGATGAAGATCCGAACAATTCGAATAACGTCATCCTTCTTTATACAGGCCGCTCCCAAAGCAAATTTACAAACGGCGGGAACGTGAATGACTGGAACCGTGAACATGTTTGGGCAAAATCGCATGGTAGCTTTGGCACATCGATGGGTGCAGGAACTGACTTGCATCACTTGCGTCCAACCGATGTCAGTGTCAACGGTACGCGAAGCAATCTTGACTTTGACAATGGCGGGAACGAGCATTCAGAAGCATCGGGCAACTACTATGATTCTGATTCATGGGAGCCAAGAGACAGCGTAAAAGGTGATGTTGCCCGTATGCTGTTTTATATGGCGGTTCGATATGAAGGGGACAGCGGAGAAGTAGATTTGGAATTAAATAATAAAGTAAATAACGGCACGGCGCCTTATCACGGGAAACTTTCAGTACTGCTCCAATGGCATAAACAAGACCCGGTCGACAATTTTGAACGTACAAGAAATGAAATTATATATACCGATTACCAGCATAACCGTAATCCATTTATCGATCATCCTGAGTGGGCATCCGCTATTTGGGAATAAAATATGAAAAAACACTCTCCTTTAAGCAAAGGGGAGTATTTTTGTGCTTCCTGATATATAATTTATGGAAGGGAGTGTTATAAATGGGCGAAATAGACATAAGTAAAGAGGCAATCGAAAAGGATTTGGCACTGATTAAAACATGTTTAAGACTCATTAATCAAGCGGTGATTTTAAGGGAACGCAATGGCGAAACCTTTACCCCTTCTGAAAATGAAGAGTTACATAGATTAATTTCTAAAATTGATAAAGATTTAAACAAACTTAAAATGAACATAAATTATGATACAAAGCTATAAAAGGGACAGGTAACTATATTCTATAATAGGCGTTTTTAAAACTGTCGCATATGATAATACGATGATTCTGTGAAGGGAATGAAATAAATGTATTATCAATCTTATGGGTATCCATATCAAGCACCATATTATATGAATTCTTCGCCGTATAATTATGGTGGAACCCCGACTTACTGGACATACCCGTATGGGGCTATTTCTATAAATCAATTAAATCCCTCTCCTGTTTCCGGTGGGAATAATGGAATGATGTTAAAGGATTATGGAGCGACCCCATTTGTCATCAATATTAATGAGGCATCGAAGCAAAACAATACGTACCGTACGGCTTTATGGACTGGGAAGCATTTGCAGCTCACATTAATGAGTCTGGAGCCGGGAGAAGATATTGGACTGGAGATGCATCCGAATGTCGATCAATTTTTACGGATAGAGCAAGGGCAAGGGGTAACTCAAATGGGCAAAAATAAAAATCGATTAGACTTCAGAAGAAATGTCCAGGATGACTTTGCCATTTTCATCCCTGCCGGAACATGGCATAACTTAACAAATACCGGTAATGTCCCACTAAAACTATATTCTATCTACGCTCCGCCGAACCATCCATTCGGAACGGTTCACCCTACGAAAGCTGCAGCAATGGCTATGAAAGAAGGCGGAGGTCACAGCAATGAATTCCCTGTTATTTCTGGGAAGACGCCGGATGAATGGATACGGCATACTGAATTTTTAGTGAAAGAAGGATTAGAAGATTTTCAAAGAGGGATAAACACTACTCATATTCTTCAGGAATTTATTCTTATGGGCGTTCTAGTAGGAAAAGGATACTCTCCGGAAGAAGCATATGAGACAGTGGAAGAGTGGGAACGGTCCGGGAAGTCTAAACTTCTGCAGCAAAGTAAAAATATGTAGTGAAGCGTTAAGGAACCTGAACGATCTCTTTTGCCTTAACTAACATAACCAACTATAATGAAACGATAGATGGTTATTAAAGGAGATTTTTAATGAATACACGAATGAATCCACGATATAAAATTACACGTCATGATCAGGAAGGGAATCCTACGCTCAGCTTACAGGAATGCCTAAACTTCTTTGCGACAAAACCAGATTTCGAATACCGAGATTTCTATAGTGTCACACAAGACGGTGTCAATATGAAAATTAACGGCCACTTCTTCATGTGGCAATATGAAAGCCAGGAAATACCGTTCCGTTTTTACGAAAACGAGCTGTATGTTGCGGCGGCACACCGGGCAGTTATGGATAAAACGAAGGAAGTAGCGCGCGGCCTGGAAGCGAATTATATTGAAGGGTAATTAATTACACAGCACTAATTCCATTTAGACAGTTGGGACCGATATCCGGGGCCGACTGTTTATTTGTTTAAGCTCATTCATATATGAAAGAAGGTTTTACTCATGAATCTATTAATTTTAGGCGGAACAGGTCGAGTTGGAAGTCATTTAGTTATGAATGCACTTAAGGACGGCCATCATGTAACAGCTCTCGTTCGTACACCGGACAAAATTGAAAATCAGCATGAAAATTTAACAGTTATTCAAGGGAATGTGCTGAAGAAAGAAGATGTTGCGCGGGCGATATATGGGGTGGATGTAGTGTTAAGTGCACTGAATACAGATGGGGGAACGACTTTAACCGAAAGTATGCCGCTATTTATTGATGCGATGGAACAAGAAGGCATCAAACGAATCATCACGATCGGTACTGCCGGCATTCTGCAAAGCCGGGTCAGCCCGGAACTGCTGCGCTATCAGTCAAGCGAATCAAAGCGGAAGTTAACCCGTGCTGCCGAAGAACACCATAAAGTGTACGAGTTACTGCAGCAGTCCAACCTTGACTGGACAATTGTCTGTCCTACCTATTTGCCGGACGGGGAACTGATCGGGAACTACCGGACAGAACGCAATTTTCTACCGGTAGACGGCAGCCAAATTTCAGTTCCGGATACAGCGGATTTTACCTACAGCTTACTGCAAAGCAACGAATTTATAAAAGCGCGTGTGGGAATCGCTTACTAATTGCTCCCTAACTTTGCCGAAATCATTTTGAAAATACCGATGCCTGTAAGCTTCAGTGTGATTTTCTCATTATGTGAAAGATGCTTCTCAATGAAAATGGACAGGTTATCGATTTTGATTTCCTGATAGTTATGCACATCTTTCGGCTTTCCTAGATGAGTCATCAATTCCTGGACAGGGGGTGCACAGCAGGCGTTCACCGAAATGGTTTTTACAGAAACCGGCTTGCCTTTTGACTGCATCCATTTTTTCGTATTTGTATCGAGTTCGATTTGCATGAAGGGTTCCTCGCTTTCTTAGAGAAGTTCTAATATCACCGCTCAATGTTCTAATAAACTTAAAAGTGTTTTAATAAAACTGTGTTTTTCTAATATATATGTACGATCTTCTAATAAGTGTTCCCGATGTTTAAATATGTGCGGCGGAAGTTCTAATAAACTCCAGACATGTTCTAATATAACGGAAAATTTCCTGATATCCATATTGCTTCTACCATATCATAAATTACAAAATAGAAAAGAAACAAAAAAACGAACGATTCGGATTTCCCGGAAAGGAGCAATCACAATCGTTCGTTTTAATTGTTATGAAGACGAAATATTTTCTGCCAAAACGCGCTGGACAGCATAAATATTCGTCGCTTTATTAAACTTCTTTTGAAGAGGGATGCTATTTCCGGAAATCCAAATTTTCAACTCTGCATCCAAATCGAAAGTTCCGGCTGTTTCGATCGAAAAATTTGTAATGCTTTTGTACGGAATGGACATATATTCCGTTTTTTTCCCCGTCATTCCTTGTTTATCAACGAGGATCAAGCGTTTGTTTGTAAAGATGAATGTATCTCGTATTACTTTATAAGCATGCTTGACTTCTTCATTACTCGTAATGATTTCGGCCATCTCTTTTTGAACATCTTCTGCTTTCAATTCACTTGCATTGCCCATCAAACCATCAAAAATTCCCACTATGTTCACCTCATCTGTTTATTCCACTATTTTTTCCATTCTTTTAAAAGATATACTTACGAATGATGAATTTTATTCCGAAATATTAATTTAATAATTTTCTCTTAAAATGAGTAAAAATATATTAGATGGGTATTAAAGCTGTATAACAAATTTAAAGGAGGAATTCTATATGAATCATTTGAAAGCTTTAGTTATTAAATTTGTGATGATTGCGGCAGTTTTAGGTATTATTCTTGCAGGATTTTTTGATTTTGCGTTTAGCGACACATTAGTAATCAGCTTAGTGTTAACACTTTTAGCTTATGTTGTTGGGGATTTAGGAATTTTCCAAAATGCTGGTACCCACGCAGAGCAGGATAAAAGAAATATCATCGCAACATTATCTGATGTACTTCTAGCAGCGATTGTTATTTACTTTATGGCACAAAGCTATTCTGAAAACAACGACAATATTGTAGCAGCTGCCATTGTTTCGGCTGTAGTCATCGGTTTAGGGGAATGGTTCTTCCACAAATATATTGATAGACAAGTATTTGATAGTGCTGAAGCAACGGATGCTCAAAGAGATTATTAATAGTTTCATAATGGCGCTTTCCAATAAGGAGAGTGCTATTTTTTGTTTTTTACATAATGAACGATGCATCACACATCCTAATAAAGGAGGTGTAAAAAATGAAGAACAATCCGAAAAAGAATCAAAATGAAGAAATGAAAAACCGGCAAGTAGAAGAAACGCTTGGCTTTTCACCAAATGACAGCAAAGCGCTACTTGCCCATGCTGTGGAAGTACAAACAACAGATGTGATTCCAATGATGAGCTGAATGAATATGCCAAAGTGGACAGCACGACAACGACTTTGAATAATTTACATGAAGATAACACGTCCGCAATTTTAGATCGAAACGCACCGAGGTAAGTGCCAATGAGAACATCAATTCAATTGATGTTCTTCTATTTTTAGAGTATACGAAACAAAAAGAACACGGAAATTAATCCGTGTTCACTGTAATTATTTTCGAGTTGTCGTTGTTTCCCACATATCCTTCAGCCAAGTGTCAAACTGTGCACCTTTTTCGCCTTCATATGTGTTGTAAATATCGATACGCATTTTTTCTAATTTTACTTTGAAGTCCTCGTACGTGTGGTCCGCAGGCAAGCTCTTCTTAATACGTTTGAAAATTTTACGCAGGTCTTTGAACAATTCGCCTTTCGGTGTTTCCGACGGTTCAACTTGCTGACCCATCTTCTTTAATTGTTTCGCAGCAGCATCACGAACTTTTGTTACTAGATCGGCCTTCGCTACATATTGCAAAATTTTAATTGATTCATCGGCTTTAATTTTCGCTAATTCCTGTACCGCATCTAAACGTGCTTCCCAATCTGCTGTACGGTTTACAGCTTTCTTTAATTCACTGAAATTTTCAGGTAATTGTTGTGTTGTTTCTTGATTTTGTTGACTCATTATTTTGTCTCCTTTGTCATTGCCTTACTAGCAACGATCCGCTCCATCTATTATAGCATGAAAGCGAGGTAATTACTCGTTCTACTAGATGGGCGGAATCGATTGCAGTGAGGGTGATTTTCTAATAAAGCTCTCCATTGTTCTAATATCCCGAAAAATCTTCTAATAAAAGTGAGATGTTCAAATATAAATCCTATTTTTTCTAATAAGTGCTCCAACTATTCAAAAAAAGCATGCGAATGTTCTAAAATCCCATACAACTCTTCTAATATGTACCCGAACTTTTCTAATAAAAATCCGCCCCGTCACTCAATAAAGTGATAATCAAAGCTTGCACCGGCAAAAAAGCACAACCTCAAACACGAAATCTCAACCCATTTCAGTTACACTCTTACTAAGCAATTTATAAAGGAGGAATTCAACCAATGTTCCAAAACAAAACCGTGATCGTAACAGGGGCAGCGCAAGGAATCGGGCGCTCCGTAGCAACCCATTTTGCAAAAGCCGGTGCGAATGTTATCATCGCAGATATCGAACATGACTTAGGTGTCCAGCTGGCAGGGGAACTCCAAAAAGAAGGGTACTCCGCCATTTTTGCCGAGACCGATGTGCGCAGTGAAGAGAGTGTATGTCAACTGATGGGAATGGCAGCTGACCGTTTTGGCGAGATTCATATTTTGATCAATAATGCGGGAAAAGGGAAATGGATTTCACCGCTTGAATTATCGCTTGAAGACTGGGATGACATCATCAATACGAATTTACGGAGTGTCTTTTTATGTTCACGTGAGGCGGCAAAGCTGATGAAAAACGGTGGGGCAATCATCAATCTTGCTTCAACGCGTGCCGTCATGTCCGAACTGAATTCAGAAAGCTACGCGGCATCAAAAGGAGGAATCCTTGCCCTGACTCATGCATTGGCAAGTTCGTTCAGTGAGCTCAACATAACGGTAAACAGCATTTCGCCGGGATGGATTGAAACAGGAGACTACGATGCCCTCAGACCTTCCGACCATGCCCAGCATTTTTCAAACCGCGTCGGCAAACCGGATGATATTGCACGTGCCTGTCTGTATTTAGCGAACCCGCAAAATGATTTTATTACAGGGACGGATCTGACAATCGATGGCGGGATGACAAAGAAAATGATTTATGAAGAATAGTAGATTAAAAGAAGGGCGCTTTCCTTGCAACGAGGAACAGCGCCATTTCCAATTGTTAAACGCACTCCTCGTTCTATCATCGTAATCCAATAGAGTTCTCAGTATTTTCTAATTTTGGGATGGTAAAGTTACAATTAATAAATTTTGGAGGGATGCCTAATGAAAATTGTAATCGTACCATCAGGGTTTAAAGAATGTTTGGATGCAGAGGATGTCGCATTAGCGATGGAACGGGGGGTAAGACGTTTTGACCCGACCATTGATTTGGAAGTAATGCCAATGGTTGATGGCGGGGAAGGATTCGTGAAGACAATTGTTCGTTTAAAGGACGGAGAATTAGTTTATAAAAAAGTAACCGGACCGGTCGGCAAAAAGATTAAAAGCTATTTTGGTATTTATGAAGAGAACGGGAAACGGACTGCGGTCATTGAGATGGCGGCGGTGGCAGGTTTGAAACTCGTGCCGCGCCATCAAAGAAACCCGTTGAAAACGACTACTTATGGTGTAGGGGAATTGATTGTTGCGGCACTTAATATGGGCATTGAAAATATTCTGATTGGCTGCGGGGATTCGGGTACATCGGATGGGGGTGCAGGAATGGCGCAAGCATTGGGCGTTCAGTTTTTAGATGAAAACAGGCAAATTGTCCAAATGAATGGCGGAGAAGATTTAATGGCTGTCAATACCATTGATACGGAAAATGCTGATCCACGGTTAAAGAACGTTTCGATCAATGTTGCGTGTAACTGGGGAAATATTCTGTGCGGGGAAAAAGGGGTTGCGCATATATTTGGACCTCAAAAAGGAGCTACACCAAAACAGGTGGAACAACTAGCATCTACGCTTGATCATTATGCGGATTTGATTGAACAAGCAACTGAACTGGATGTTCGTTCATTACCGGGCAGCGGGGCATCCGGCGGGTTAGGTGCGGGACTGATTGCATTTGCGGGTGCCACGTTGCATCCACGGTTCAATATCATCATGAAATATATCAATATAGAAGAAAAAATTCTGACGGCGGATATCGTATTAACAGCGGAAGGCAGTCTTGATTTTCAGACACCGAACGGGAAAATCCCTGCTGAGGTTGCACGCATTGCGAAAAAGAATCACATCCCGGTCATCGCGATTACAGGAACAATCGGAAAAGGCGCAAATCTGAACTATCATGCCGGGATTGATGCCTACAGCAGCATCATTCAAAAACCGATATCTTTGGAAAAGGCGATTAAAAAAGCACCGAAATGGATCGAGGAAAGTACGGAATCAATTTTACGTAAAGTTTCAATTGGCATGGAAATAGCCAATAAAGAAAATAGAAAAGAAAGAGCCATTTAACATGTCTAGCAAAGTAGAAAGAAATAAACAAAAGCAAAATCGCCTGAAATCAAAGATACAATCGATGCCGAATAAGACAGCGATCATTATATCCATACACATTCTAATCCTGATTGCCGTTATTTTCATTCAAGATTTGGATTACAGTGCAAAAGTATCCCTTTTTGCATTTTTATCAGCGATGACGTTATGGGTGACAACGAAATTTTCAGCAGGCTGGGTGGCAATGACCCTTATTGCATTTATAATTTTAATGAATGCGGCAGAGCCTGATTTATTGTACAACTCATTATCCGAGAAAGTCGTGTGGCTTATGATCGGCGCGTTTATTATCGGGGAAGCCGTTAAAAAATCAGGGCTGGCCGAGCGACTGACGCTGTTCATCTTAAGTAAATCGAATAAAAAAGAAAATGTCGTGCTTGGACTAAGTTCGGTATTGTTTGCATCGGCCTTCTTTATCCCTTCAACATCAGGGCGAGCAGCATTGTCGATGCCGATTATTAAGCAAATCAGCGAGAAATTTTCTTCTAAAGAACAAAGTATTTTGGCGATTATTGCACCGGTAATCATTTTAATGAGTACATCGGCGACTTTAATCGGAGCAGGTTCCCATTTAATCGGCATCGGCTTTCTGGAAAGTACGGCCGGTGAATCGATTTCCTACATCCAGTGGTTAATATGGGGTGTTCCGTTTGCACTTGTTGTAACCTTGCTTTCATTAATCGTCATCAAATGGACATTGTGGCCACGGGGTAGTGTAGAGAAATTGGAAAGTAATGAAACGATTCCTGTAACAAAACCTTTTGGAAAAGATGAAAAAAAGACAATGGTTCTCATATTATTTTTAATCATCGGCTGGATGACGGAAAGCCTCCACGGGTTGGATATTGAACTGATTACAGTAATCGGTGCCATTCTTTTCATGATGCCAAACTTCGGAATTATCAGCTGGAAACAAGGAATGAATGCCGTTTCATGGAATCTTGTGATGTTTGTTGCTGCAGCGACCGCGCTCGGCAAAGTATTGGTCGATACGGGCATTGTGGAATGGATAGAAAGTGAAATGATCAGCGTGTTGCATCTGTTTGTCGGTGCACCGGACTGGCTGATCGTATTAATGATCCTAACGATTACCGTAACAAGTCATCTGTATATTACTTCCCATACGACACGTGCCATAGTCTTCATTCCAGGACTGATCTTGTTCAGTGAGTTAATCGCCGTAAACCCCTCAACTGTCGTGTTTTTAAGTTTAATCGGGATGAACTATTGTGTAACGGTGCCGGTCAGCTCAAAAGCATTGCTGCTGTTTTATGAGGAGGGGGATATTTCCTATGATGCGCGGAATCTCGTAAAGCTTAGCGCCATTTTAATGCCCCTATATATATACATCATCATGCTTTTCTACTTTACTTTTTGGCAATGGACAGGCATGCATTTATAAAGTTAGTGTCAATTTTCTATTTGAGGGAATTGGCACTTTTTATCTGCATTTTGCACGATTCCTAGCCCTTATTAACTAAAAGTTTTAAATTTAATAATTGTTCAGAAAATAAAGATTGTTTTTATTATTACCCTGTTATAATATAAAGTTTATTAAATAACTAGGAATTAAAAGCGGAGGCATTTAGCATGAAAAAATTATTATCAATCGTTACATTATCAGCGCTCGTTTTAGCAGCATGTGGTGGCGACAAGTCAGATGAAAACGCAAGCGAGGCAAAAAATAAACTGGAGGAAATCCAGGCAGACGGAAAAATTCAAATCGGTCTTGAAGGAACATTCCCTCCATTCAGCTTCCATGATGAATCAGGAGCATTAACAGGCTTTGAATATGAAATTGCTGATCAGATTGCAAAAGATCTAGGTGTTGAAGCTGAGTATGTTGAAACAAAATGGGATTCATTAATTGCGGGTTTAGATACAGATAAATACGATTTCGTAATTAACAACGTATCGATTACAGATGAGCGTAAAGAAAAGTATGATTTCTCAACGCCATATATGAAATCAGAAGCGGTTGTTGCTGTACATACAGATAACACAGAAATTAAAGAGCCGGCTGACATGGACGGCAAAAAATCTTCACAAACAATTACAAGTAACTTTGCCCGCGATGCAGAAGCGCTTGGTGCAGAAGTTGTCGCAACAAATGATCTGATGAGTTCAATCGAGCTTGTTGTACAAGGCCGCGCTGATGGAACAATCCATGACCGCGTGACATTCCTGACATACTTGCAGGAACAGCCGGATACGAAGTTGAAAGTGCTGGACGGTGCGATCAATTCAACAGATATCGCATTAATTTTAAATAAAGAAAACGATGAGTTCCGTGAGAAGTTAAATGAAATTATTAAAGAACGTACAGAAGACGGTACATTCGAAGCAATTTCGGAAAAATATTTTGGTGAAAATGTTATTTCAAACAACTAATGGAAAGGTCGTTTCGACGGCCTTTTTTACGTGGATTTAACTATAGAAAGGAGTGTTAGTGGATGAGTAGAGAAATGGATATTTTACTTAACTCGATCTGGCCGATTTTAAAAGCAGGACTTCTTGTTACCATTCCGCTATCGCTCATTGCCTTTGCCATAGCATTAGTCATCGCAGTCGTGACGGCACTGGCTAGAATCTCAAACTATAAAGTATTACGCTGGATTTTCGGTACTTACGTCTGGGTATTCCGTGGAACACCATTATTGGTGACATTGTTTATCGTATTCTTCGGTCTTCCGAAATTGGGGATTACCCTTGATGCCTGGACAGCGGCGATTATTACATTCTCACTGAATACAGGCGCCTATGCATCTGAATCGATTCGAGCTTCGATTTTGGCCATCCCAAAAGGACAATGGGAAGCTGCAGAATCTCTCGGTATGACGTATTGGCAAATGATGCGACGAGTTATCGCACCGCAAACCGTCCGAATTTCATTACCATCAGTGGCCAATGATTTTATCGATTTAGTGAAAGGCACATCGTTAGTTGCGAGTATTACTCTAGCGGATCTATTCATGGTCGGACAGCAAATTACCGCACGTACATATGAGCCGCTTATGATTTATTCACTTTGTGCGGTCATCTATTTAATCTTCATTAGTATACTGATGATCATTCAAAGCCGCCTGGAAAAATACGCATCGAAGTATGTGTAGAAGTGTCAGGTGAAGCGCTAGAAGGGAGGGCTTATTATCGTACAATTTCAGCAAATGTCGAAGTTCTTTGGCGAAAACGAGGCATTGAAAAATATTAATTTAACATTTCATGAAGGCGAAACAACGGTTATTTTAGGTCCATCCGGTTCAGGGAAATCAACGCTGTTACGCTGTATCAATTTATTGGAGCGACCTGAAAAAGGGATTCTGACAGTCGGCAACCAAAAAGTTGAACTGAACAAGCCAATCTCTCAGAAGAACCTGCTTTCAATACGCCAAAATACAGCGATGGTATTCCAAAGCTTCAATCTGTTCCCGCATATGAAAGTGCTTGAAAATGTGATGGAAGGGCCGGTTACCGTCTTAAGGAAAGACAAAGGGGCTGCTAAACAAAAGGCACAGCAATTATTGGAGAAGGTTGGCCTGAGTCATAAAACAGACCAGTATCCATCGCAATTATCCGGAGGGCAACAGCAGCGTGTCGCCATCGCAAGAGCATTGGCAATGGAGCCGCAGTTTTTACTGTTCGATGAGCCGACAAGTGCACTGGATCCCGAGCTGGAAGGAGAAGTGCTGAAGGTGCTGAAAAATTTGGCGGAGGAAGGCAAGTCGATGATTATCGTGACGCACAACTTGAATTTTGCGCGCGAAGTGGCAGATCGGATTTTATTTCTCGAAAACGGTGAAATCGGCTATGACGGCGTAACCGAAAACTTCTTTACGGCAAACAACAACGAACGGATTCAACAATTTATAAAATCGATGCAATTTATTTAACTAGGGGGATTCAACATGACAACAGAAAAAACAAATGTAGAGAGCTTTGATTTAGACCATACGAAAGTAGTGGCACCTTATGTGCGACTTGCCGGTACGAAAACAGGAGCGAAAGGCGATGTCGTAACAAAATACGATATCCGTTTCAAACAGCCGAACAAGGCACATATGGAAATGCCGTCACTACACTCTTTAGAGCATTTAATGGCTGACCGTATCCGCAATCATAGCGAAGATGTCGTTGATTTATCGCCAATGGGCTGCCAAACAGGCTTCTACTTGGCATTACTGAACTACAATGACTATGACGGCGTATTAACGATTATTGAAAATACGCTGCAAGATGTGCTAAAGGCAGAGGCTGTTCCAGCATGTAATGAAGTGCAATGCGGCTGGGCGGCAAGCCATAGTTTAGAAGGCGCAAAAGCATTAGCTGAGGAATTTTTAGCAGGCCGCGCCGAGTGGCATATCGTTTTCGGAGAATAATTGATGAAGCAAGTCTTCTGTGAGAATAATCTCGCAGGAGACTTTTTTATTGGAGCAATTGTTTTAAAAGTTCCTGTGAATAGGTTATTAATAAACTAAAGTAACTAAAAGGAGAATTTGAATGAACAATACCTCAACGACTACATTAACAATGAAAAGAGAATTTAATGTAAAGCCTGAAAAAGTGTTTGACGCATGGTTGAATCCTGTAATGATGAAAAAGTGGTTCTTTACATTGGAAGGGACGAACAAGGTTGCACAAAATGACCCAAAAGTAGGGGGCAGTTGGGAAATTGTAGACCACCGGCAAGGTGTAGACTACCGGGCGATCGGGAAGTATGTTGAAATCAATTCGCCTGAAAAAATCGTGTTCACTTTTAAAATGCCGCAATTCAGCGAACTGGAAGATACAATCACAGTGGAGCTGAAAGAGTTGGGACAAGGCAGTGAAATGACGTTCACCCAACTGATGCATGTTGAAAATGAAGAGCAATGGACAGATGCAGACATCGTAAAAGCTCTAGATGAAATGCGAGATGGCACAGAACATGGCTGGAATTTAATGTTCATGGGTCTGAAGGAATTAGTTGAGACCGGAAAAGTGAGCTATCAAGGTTAGGACGTATAATGAAACACAAGGTGGGGGTTATGACCATCCGGTGATTGAATATTCGGGGAAGATTTTCTAATAAAAGGTTGAATTGTTCTACTATATCTTTATACGGTTCCAGAAGAAGTAGCCGCATCTTCGGAACAACAGCTCATCGCGAAATTTAAATATTAAATCAAAGGCACCGTCTAGTTAGGAGATGCCTCTAACTTATAGGGAGAAAAGTTCGCGAAAAATGGTAAAATAGGCTAAATTGAAGTGGTGTAAATTTGAATTCAGAAGGGGAAGGGTACAATGAAAAGCGCAAAACCATTTTTAATGTTTCAAGGCGGCGTTGCAGAAGAAGCAATGAACTTCTACACATCCGTTATCGAGGACGCAGAAATTACGAGTATTGTCCGCTATGGAGCAAATGAAGGCGGAGATGAAGGGAAAGTTATGCAAGCAACTTTTTCGATAAAAGGTCAGGAATTTATGTGCATTGACAGCAATTTAAAACATGAGTTTGACTTCACACCGTCATTTTCTATTTTTATTACATGTGATACAGAAGAAGAAATCAATCATCTTTATGAAAAACTGCTTGAAGGCGGCCATCCACTAATGCCAATCGGTGATTACGGTTTCAGTAAGAAATTCGGCTGGTTAAATGACCGTTACGGCGTGTCATGGCAAATCAATTTAGCTTAATAAATGTACCGGGTGTCATGAGTCGATACCCGGCGCTTCATTTTCTAATATATTTTAAAGTCTTCTAATAATAAATCCCTTGCGTTCAACGCCAGCTACTCAACCGGCATTCTGATAAAGCATCCCGCCAAACGCCCTGTTTCTCACCATAATCTTCAGCAAGCCATAGCCTAAAAGCGCACCCGCAAACGAACTCATCATAAATGCCGGGACAAAACCGAACAGTGCCGCTTCCTGACCTAAAAATAAAATCGCAATCGGATAAGTAGCCATCGCACCGAGCAACCCTGTCCCAATCACTTCACCTACAGCTGCAAACGCCAACTTCTTCGTTTTCGCAAACAAAAATGCAGCGAGAAGTGCGCCAATCATACTCCCCGGATAGGCAAAGATACTGCCTGTCCCCATCAAATTTCTTAACGTCGATGTAAGAAACGCCTGTAATACCGCATACCATGGACCGAGCAGTACCGCCGATACGACATTGGCAAAGTGCTGAATCGGAAAAATTTTTGCAAAACCTAATGGGATATACACCAAACTGCTGAGAATCGTCGTAATCGCTGCGATAATCGCGGAATATGTAAGTTTTCTCGTTTTATTCATTTCTACCATCCTTTATAATAATTTTTGCAACAAAAAAACCACTTTCAATTAAGAAAGTGGTATCGTAGCCTATACAAAAATAAAAATAGGGGATCGACACTACTTTCCTACGCTAGTATTACCTAGATCAGGTGCAAAGGGTACTTCTCAGCCAAAAGGCGCCCCTAGTAGTTTTATGAGCAGATCATCTGCTTCCAATATTAGGTTAATTTCACAATTATCATAACACGGCCGTTTCATTATGCAAATGCATTTTCTAAATTTGATTCCTTTGACCGAGAAAAACTACTGCTCATACCCGCCGCCATAATTACCGGGTTGGGCATGTTGCCAAGGGTTTGGCGGACCGATGAAAGTATTCGGTCTGACAGGAGCAATTGCCTGCTGCCATAAATTTTCGTTCATGCCATACGTATGGGCCATAATATTTGCTGGTGTCAGCTTAAGGAGGTCGGAACCTAAAATGACTTCCGGTGTCGGAGCATTAAAAATGGCAAGCAGATGCGTGTTGTTTTGCGTAGCGACTTCGTAATGCCACCACCCTTGAGGAACGTTCGCTACTTGACCGGGGGTAATCGGAAAATGCATCAGCTGTTTCGTAAACGGATTCAAAATCGAAACAATCGCACTCCCCGCAATACAGTAAACAAGTTCCGCCGCATTTTGGTGGTAGTGCGGTTCAATCACATTATTGGCACTCAAATAAATATCAAGCAGCGATATATTATCCAGTGTATTTAACTGGTTGACGCCCATTACATTAATAAAATTTTGCTGGTCTTTAACGAACAACGGGTTTTTATTAAGGTCGAATGTAAACTGGGGTTGCACTGATGTATAATCTTGATTCGGATTCAATAGTTCACCTCTTTTTTATTGTAGTTAAAATATGCAATAATTTACCAGTGTGTGCCTATGTCGTTAGTAGCCATCCATTTAAAAATACACATACAACGCATTGATTAATGTGAAAATTAAAATAAACAGGGTAGCACCACATACAATAATTTCTGTAAAGTGGACGAACATGACTCTTTCATAACTTAACTCAGCTTTACGAAAACCAAAGAAATTCCCATGACTGATAATATAAATAAACGTACTCACGACCATTAAGGAAGACATTAAAAATGAAATTGTTGGCAAAGAAGTAACGTAGCGCGAGTTGCCCCCTGTTTCCATATAGAGCGGAATATCCAACCTCTTGCTTAACACAAAACTGACAATGACCAGGATGTAGATAATAAGCGAAATATTAAAGGGATGTTTGCGGTAATCGATCAGATCAAGCATCATTTTTGTCTTCCCTTTATACTCCCAGTCCTTATTGTCTTCTACTCTGTCACCTTTCAGCATGTAAATAATACCGGCTATTACAAGCCCCGAAAATAAATACCATTCCAGCATCGTAAAAAACAGCGTCCAGCTATAAAACGGTGCGATCACAAGCGGTAGAATAACAAGTCCACTCAACCATTTATTAACTGGCTGATTAGCAGTAAGCCATTCGTTTAGAGCATGCCGTTTATCTTTTGTATGTCCTTCTTCCGGTTCCCGGTAACTGAAGAATTGATTCATTACAAAATTGCATCCTACCAGTACCAACCCGATTCCGAAAGAAAGATAAGAAGCTCTCGGATAAATTGTGATGCTATCATAATTAAGAATAATCCAGTTCCCGCTTAAGGCAGTGATCAATATCCCGGTAAGCATTATATACGAAGATAAGTTTCTCATCCGTACACCTCCAATTGTTCTATTCTACGTCGATAAGCTGGAAATAGTTTCAAAACGAAAAAGGAGGCATGCAAACGCTTCTAATAACGACCTGCATCGTTCTAATAAACAAAAAAATGTTCCAATAAAAGTGCGATGCCAATAAATCAGTGGGTTGTTCTAATAAACAGCCGACATCTTCAATTAAAGGACACCGATATTCTTATACCCCGCCGACATTTTCTAATAACCGCCCTAACTATTCTAATAAAATCACAAAACAAAAAAGCGATCGCACAAATAGAACCGATAGAACCGTCTCCTACTGTGCAGTCGCTTTTTTCAAAATAAGCTGCAGTATTTCATTGGCACAAATCGCATCCGCATCGGCTGTATGATGGTTAAGAAGCGGGATGTTATACGTTTCGGCAATAACATTTAAATTATTTCTCGGACTGTCCAAATATTTGCGCGCAAGCATTACCGTACAGGCTGCCGGATTCGTTGGACGAATGCCATTTCGGAAAAACTCGAGTGCGAGGAAGCTGTACCAGTCAAACCCGATATGGTGACTGACAATCGGCAAATCACCTAAAAAATCTTTAAAGGCGTGAATGACAGGGGAGATCGTTTGCTCACCTTTCACCCGTTCATTAGTAATCCCGTGAATATGCGAATTTTTAATCAGTTTTTCCGGATTCACAAAGCGGTGAAAAAGGTCCACCGTTTCTCCGTCACGTATTTTTAGCGCAGCTATTTCCACGATTTTATCACCTCTAGCAGCAGAGCCACCCGTCGTTTCAATATCGACGACGATATATTCGGGTGCATGCTCCAACAGTTCCACCATTTCCGCAACCTTCAAGCGCGGGCTATACGTTGTAATAAACTTTCTTAAATACTGCGCGGCAAGCTTCGTATTGTAATAATGGCCATAGCGCGTCCGGGCAATATAGCCGTGCTGTTCCAGTTCATCAATTGCCTCTGTCGGATAGCTTGCGGCCAATGCTTCACGTTTGGCAAAGCCCACAATCGAGCACGTAATCAGGATGCGGATATGCAGCCGTTCGATGTTCATAAACTTCACCTCTTAATTGGAACGTTTGTTCTATAATTGAACCATATATGAAGTAAATAATAAATAAAAAAGCTGACCACAACCGAAACAACGAGCAATGGTCAGCCTATCACTTATTTAGAAAACGGATTCGGCACTGGTTGCAGACGCTCTTGGACTTTCTTCGCAACGACCGTTTTTCCTTTTGAAGGAACGGTATTTGGTATTGAAGATCTTGCTTCGAGGTCTTCCCAGAAATCCGCGTTTTTAATCCCTAACACTAACGGATTGAACGTTGGGTTAAGCCCCAAACGTTTTTGCGTATCGTAATCTTTCAGTGCGGTTAAAGCGGTTTTCGAAAGCAGCACGATCGTAATGACGTTCACCCAGCCGAGCAAACCTACTCCTAAATCAGTAATCGCCCAAATAAGGGTAGCCGAATTCACTGCGCCGAAAATAACCATGCCTAAAAGTCCGAGGCGGGCAGCATGCGTAATGATTTTGCCTGCTTTGCCGATATTCAGCATTTCTTTAATGAAGGCAATGTTCGTATCCATTTTGTAGAAGTACGTAATTAACGTAGTAAAACAGAACAGGAATAATGAAATTGTCATAAAGTACTGACCGAATGTCGGAGAGATCAGTGTACTCATTGCCGACTGTGTTACCATTTTAAATTCAAGCCTTTGTAAATATAAAACGGTGTTCCGCCGCGGTATTCACCTTCGATTTTACTTTTGAAAATTTGAGAAAGGGTAATTTCAATAAATGAAGTGGCTGCACCTAAAAATCCCATAACCCACATCCAGAAAACTGCACCAGGACCACCAAGGCTGATGGCTGCTGCAACACCGACAATATTACCTGTACCGATACGACTGCCCAATGACATCGCCAATGCCTTGAAAGAGGAAATTCCTGCATTATCATTATTTTTCTCAAACAGCAATGTGATCATATCTTTAAAGCGTCTTACTTGAACAAATCGAGTTCTCAACGTAAAAATGAGACCGACCGCCAAAAATAAAAATACTAACGCATTACTCCAAACATACTTATTCAAAAAATTCACGATTTCCAACATTCATGTACCACGTCCTTTTTATTTCATTTTCTAAGTAAAACTGCACAGCAAATTTTTTATGTAGAGCTTTTTTCTGTTAACAGAAAAAAAGTATTATTACTGTAATTAACACAAACAAGCGCTTGTTAAACAAAATTTTTTCGGGCTTGTAGTAATTTTTATGGAATTCAAAGCTTGGGAATGTTTTAGTAGCAGGTATTTAACGGTGTTCTACATTAACAGAAAATAATTTAATATTCACAGGGAAAACGAATAAATTCCATAATCTTTTGTGCAGTAATTCCATATTCCTATCGCTCTCTTATCCCAGAAAGTACTTCTGGCAAAATATTTACACAATGATAGCTTCTCTACAGGTCAGTAATGAATTGATAAGACTACATAATAGAGGAGAGGAAGTTCATGTTTATTCCTTTATTTGGATTTAATTAACGCAGTTTTCCTTATAAATCGTTCAAAAATGCCGAATATTACTTCTTTAAATCAGCACTAAACTAAAACTTAGGTCTTTCTATTGGAATGTTTGAATGTCTCTTGACGTTGTAAAATGTTAGGCCTATCATTGCTAATAGAATCAATTGATAATGATTATCATTATTGATTGTTGATTCTAATAAGAAATCAAGCTGTCTTTACATAACTGTAAACGAAAGGAAGTGTTGAAGTGAACTTTCAGGAGTTAAGAGGGAAAGTTGCACTTGTGACAGGCGGAGCCCAGGGAATTGGCGCAAGCCTTGTCAAAAGCTTGGCTACATTAGGAGTAAAAGTTGCTGTAATCGATTATAACGAGGAGAAATTGAGAAGCCATGTGATTGGTTTAATAGAGCAGGACCACGAAGTTTTCGCCTTTCCTGCAGATGTCGGAGATAGTAACGCCATTGATGCAGTTGTAGAGAAAGTGGAAAACGAAATCGGGCCAATTGAAATGCTCGTCAATGTAGCAGGTGCATTGGCTACAGGACCGGTCGAATCATGTACTGACCGTGACTGGGCAAGGATTTTTTCAATTAATACGACAGGTGTGTTTTATGTTTCAAGAGCGGTAAGCCGTTATATGATTCAAAGAAAAGCAGGTTCAATTGTAACAGTCGGATCCAATGCCGCAAGTGTACCGAGAATTTCTATGGCGGCCTATGCAGCATCAAAGGCGGCAACGGTCATGTTTACAAAATGTCTCGGTTTAGAGCTGGCAGAGCATAATATACGCTGCAATATCGTTTCACCAGGTTCGACGGATACGGACATGCAACGTTCGATGTGGTCCGATGATCATGGAGCTGAAGTTATGATTAAAGGAATGCCTGAAACGTATAAAGTAGGGATTCCACTGAAAAAGATTGCACAACCGGACAATATTGTCGGTGCTATTCTGTTTTTTCTGTCCGAGCACTCAAGCCATATTACGATGAGCAATCTTGTCGTGGATGGCGGCGCAACATTGGGAGCGAGCTAAGTCTGTCTTTTGAATTCAGAGTAGTGAAACGAAAAGGAGCGGTAATATGGTAAGCAAACAAAAAGCACTAATCGAACATGAACTTTTAGATGAGTATGAAGTTGGTGATTTTTTCATTGAAACACCAAAAAGAACGATATTAGGCAAAGGTGTATTCATGCACGTGCCAGCGGGTGAACCACTTCAAAACCAGATGGAAGGATTGTCCGATAGAGTGGCGAGCGCGTTGAAGAAAGCCAAAGAACAAGGACATCCACGACCTGTCGTAGCGGGCGCGGTGCCATTTGATTACTATAAAAAGGCTTGTTTACTTGTTCCGGAATCTATCCAAATCGCACCATCATTGCAGCAGGAGGAAAGGGCAGTGACCGCTTCAGCATCTGTTACTGTTAATCGGCTCGTATCCAATCCATCACCAGAGCACTATAAGCAGGGTGTCATACAAGGGATTGAAAGAATAAAAAACGGCGAACTCGATAAAATTGTACTGGCACGTTCACTGGAAGTAAGTCTCAATAAGCCGATCGACCTTCCGCAGCTGTTACGAAATCTTGCGTATCAAAACAAACATGGATATACGTTTGCAGCACCGATTGAATACGGAAATCAAAAGGCTTCGCTCATCGGGGCTAGTCCGGAGCTGCTTGTTTCAAGACAAGGGATGTACGCCATCGCGAATCCATTGGCAGGTTCAAGACCTAGAAGTGAAGATCCGGTAGAGAACCAAAGACGTGCAGAGGAACTGCTTTCTTCTCCAAAGGATTTACATGAGCATGCGGTCGTAGTGGAAGCAGTCGTCAAGGGATTGCGTCCATTACTAAAAACGATCGAAGTCCCGGAAAAACCGTCAGTCGTGTATACGGAAACGATGATGCATCTTTCGACTGTCATTAAAGGAGAGCTCCTGGAAGCGGATATCTCATCGTTGGATTTAGCCATTGCCCTGCAACCTACACCAGCTGTTTGTGGCGCACCAACGGAAAAGGCAAGACAGGCAATCACAGAAATTGAACCGTTTGACCGAGGCTTCTTTACAGGCACAATCGGTTGGTGTGATGCTGAAGGCGACGGGGAATGGGTTGTGACGATTCGCTGCGCAGAGGCAAATGGCGATTCATTACGATTATTTGCGGGAGCAGGCGTTGTGAGCGAATCGAAGCCTGAAGAAGAATTGGCTGAGACGGGTGCGAAATTCCAGACAATGCTTCGCGCAATGGGTATCGATACAGAGCAGCTGAAGGATATTTAACGACTATTTATATGAAATACAACAGGGTTCACCAACAAAGAAAAAGGAGTGATTTAGATGGCTATTCCAGCGATCTCATCATATAAAATGCCAAAAGAAAGCAATCTTCCAAAAAATAAAGTAGGTTGGGAAGTCGATCCCAACAAGTCTGTCCTACTCATTCATGATATGCAGCAATATTTTATCGATTATTATGAGAAGGATTCATCATTAGTTCGTGAAATGATCGCCAACATAAAAGCAATCAGAAAACAATGCGATGAACTTGGCATTCCAGTTGTCTATACGGCGCAATCGGGAAATCAAAAACCAGAGGATCGCGCATTACTGACTGATTTTTGGGGAACAGGACTAAAAGACGATCCGAATATTACAAAAGTGATCGATGAATTGGCGCCAGGCAAGGCCGATATCGTATTGAAAAAATGGCGCTACAGTGCATTTAAAAAATCTAATTTACTGGAAATGATGAATGAACAAGGCCGAGATCAGTTAATCATTTGCGGGGTTTACGCCCATATCGGTTGCCTCATGACTGCTGGAGAAGCTTTCATGTCGGACATTAAGCCTTTTTTCATTGCCGATGCGGTAGCTGATTTTACACAAGATGAGCACGAAATGGCGATCAACTATGTGGCAGGACGCTGTGGGGCAGTTTATTCTACAGCACAAATTATGGATCAGCTAAAGCGTGAGACATCTGCAGAAGCAGAGCTCGTATAAGAATGAACAGGTGGTGAAAATTTTCGCCGCCTGTTTTTTGCGTTCAAATGGAAGCAAGTTTTTTTGAAGAATAAACAGGGAATTGGTTACCGACAATGTTTTTAGAAAAAAGGAGATGAAGTAGATGACAAATTCGGTGCCAAAGGAAGAAGGAATTGACCACAGCTTGAATCTTCTGAGAGAAGGCTATTTGTATATTTTAAATAGAAGACAAAGCTTTCATTCCGATCTGTTCGAAACACGATTGCTTGGAAAAAAGGCGGTCTGTATGGGCGGAAAGGAAGCGGCCGACCTTTTTTACGATAACAGTAAGTTTAAAAGGGCAGGCGTTGCACCAAACCGTGTTGCCGAAACATTATTCGGCAAAAAGGGTGTTCAGACACTGGATGGAGATACCCATAAGCACCGGAAAAAGATGTTTATGTCCATAATGTCCCAGGACAGACTTAAAAAACTGAATGAAATTGCCGCGAAGCAGTGGGACACGGCTCTAACTAAATGGCAGGAGATGGACGACGTTGTTCTTTACGAGGAAGCGCTGGAAATTATGTGCCGAACTGCCTGTGAGTGGGCGGGGGTACCGGTGGAAGACAAGGACATGAAAAAGCTCGCCGACGATTTTAGAGCGATGTTTGAATCGGCAACGGCAATCGGACCATCGCACTGGGCTGGCAGACATGCAAGAAACCGGGTGGAAAAGTGGATGGGGAACCTCATCGACCAAGTGCGCGAGGGGAAACTGAATCCCGAAGAAGGTACAGCACTGTATACGTTTTCAATGCATCGTGATTTGGAAGGGAATCTTTTTGATCAGGAGGTCGCTTCTGTAGAAGTAATCAATATATTAAGGCCGATTGTAGCGATTGCGGTCTATATTACTTTTTCAGCATTGGCTGCACATCATTATCCGGAAGAGCGGAAGAAACTTCAATCCGGCAACGAAAAAAATACACAGATGTTTGTGCAGGAGGTGCGCCGTTTTTATCCATTCTTCCCTTTTGCCGCTGCGGAAGTAAAAACAGATTTTACATGGAAGGATTATACGTTTGAAAAGGGTACATTAACTTTATTGGATTTATACGGAACGAATCATGATACGAATATTTGGGGGAATCCCGAAGTGTTTCAGCCGAGCCGTTTTGAAAACTGGGATGGCAGTCCGTTCAGCTTTATTCCGCAAGGTGGCGGCGATTACTATTTAGGCCATCGCTGTGCGGGGGAATGGGTGACGATTGAGATGATGAAATTGAGTCTGGATTTCCTAGTTAACCAAATGACATACGATGTTCCGGAACAGGATTTAAGCTACAGCAAAGTAAGTATTCCAAGCTTGCCTAAAAGCAAAGTAGTAATTAATAATGTTCAGCGAGTATAAGATGAATGGATTAAGCCTGTAACCTTTTACTTGGTTACAGGCTTTTTAAATGCTAATTCGTTAAATCAATTTTCTCATATGTTCCAACCTTTTCCCTGAAAAACGTTTCAATTTGTGCCCACTGAACGTGCGTCACGTTTTCTAAGGAATCCTCCAAACAGACAGCTGCACTGTAACCAGGTGCAAGGAAAAAAGGTATGGTACGGGCTTTTACACATGAGGCGGGGTGATGAATCGATCCATCTTGCCGAATCGTTGCCTCCATTAAAGAATCGTGTAAACCAAACCCTTTATATTTCCCGTAACTTTCCTTAGCAGTCCAGAGGGCATAGAATGCTTCCTGTTCAAGAAGCTTATAGAAGTGATTCTCCTCTTCGCTCCACAATGTTTGAAAGAGAGAGAAGTCCCTTGTTACCTGCTGTTCCACATCAATTCCAACCGGAAAATCACTAATGGCACATGCTACATAACTTCCGGAATGGGAGAGATTGAAGTGAAGGTCTTGTCCTAGTTGGTATTTACCGTTTGAATCTTTGGTAAAGCGAATTTCAGACAATTCCATTTCGTAAGTCGTCACCAACATCATCTTCGTCAGTAAATGGGCACAAACCGTCCGCAACCGATCTTCCGTTTTCCGCATGCGTCCAATACGCTGCACCACGTCGTTTTCCAAAAAGGGAAGATAACGTTGCCAATCAGTAGGCATCTCGTTGATCTTGCAATAGGCAATGGTTGTCATGCTTTTTCTCCCTTTAGAATAGTTTCCTGTCCTTTCGCAAATAAAGAACAGCCGAGTCCTGCCAGAAGCAGAACAACCGTAGCAACGAGGGCGTACTGATAAGAAAGGATCTCTGAAAAGTAGCGACCAGACACGGTTAATGTCGTCGCTACAAGGGCAATTCCTACTGCTGCTCCAACGCGGTTAAGCATATTGTATAGCGTTGTCGCCTTGCTCATCTGACTTTTTGCTACATGATGAAAGGCCGAAAGTTGCGAACCGATTACACTATGTCCTAAACATATCCCGACTGCAAACATCAATCCGCGTAACAGCCAAGGATTTGCTGAAGGACCAAGGATGGCGATACAGCAGAAAATCATTACTGTACCGATCAAACCGAGACGTACTGTATGCAGCATTCCGAAGCGCTTGGATGTTCGAGGCAGTAATTTGGATGCGACCATCAGTCCAAGTGCCTCGGTAAACGTAATAAGTGAGCTTTCCAGAGCAGAAGCTGAGTACGCGTACTGATACATGAGCGGGAACAGATACAGCATCCCCATCAAGGCGCCCATGGAACACATCGCGACGAGACTCGATGAAAGGAAAAGCGGTTGTTCATACAGACGCACGTCCAGCAGCGGCTCTTTTATATTTCGTTCATATACATAAAACCGGCTTAATAAAAATACACCGACAATCGCACAAAAGACGACCTTAATGGAAACACCGTCTGATGCAATAAGGCTCAGAGTGAGCATTAACAGCGGCAACCCGAGTGCAATGAGCATATAGCCTTTCGTATCAAACGGTGCTTTAAAAATCTCAAATTCCGTTAAGGCAAAAAGTCCGATCAGGACGATGATGATACCAAAAGGAATATTAATGAAGAACGCCCAGTTCCATGATAAATACTCCGAAAACAGTCCACCCACTAAGGGGCCAATCGCCGGTGCAAAGGCGATTGGCAATACTAATGAACGCGACAGATTTTGTCTTTCCGGTGGAGAAAATGTCCGAAACAGCAGTGTCATGCTGACGGGTGTAATGATTCCTCCTGCCAGTCCCTGCAGCACGCGCGCTAAAATAAGGGCCTGCAAGCTTCCCGCCAATCCGCAAAGAAGAGAGGCGAGTGTAAATAGACTGACAGAGAGTACATACATTCTTTTTACGCCGTACCGATTGCTTAAATAGCCGGCAGCAGGCAATGCAACAGCGATGCTGACAAGGTAGCCGATATTAATGCCGTTCGTTGCCCCCGGCGTTACACCGAATTCAATGGCAATTGTAGGAAGTAGCACATTGACAATCGTTCCGTCGATTGAAACCATGAACATCGCCACAACATAGAGGGCGATGATGACTGCTCGCTGTGCTTTCATCCCAAAACACTACGCAGACTTTTAGGTCTCATATCCAGCCAATTTTCTTCTATATAGAGTTGGCATAATGGTTTTAACGCAGGGCCATATACGACCTCCCATCCGGCAGGGACAGGAATGACTGCTGGCCATACAGAGTGCTGTTCTTCCGAATTTCGCAAAACGTAATATTCACGATCTTCTTGTTCAAAAGGGTTAGACATACATTTTTTTCTCCTTTACTAAGTACTTGACTAATGTTTGACCGACTTCATTCAATGGGATGGATTGACACATATCTTTATGGCGACAGGCAATATCAATCTGTGTAAGTTCTCCTTTGATATACGGATTCCACGAAGTAACATCAACGTCCGGGATCCAATCCGGCACAAGTGTAGATTTATAAAATAAAGCATCGCCATTATACGTTTCTTGCTGATGATTTTTCAGTAACTGAATCGAGTTTTTATAAACTTCTTTTAAGCGCAGAAAGGTCGATTCATCTAATGTTGCAATCGCGCTGCCCTCTGCTTTTAGAGCATCCATTACATATTCCTGTGTCACTTCATCTTCTATATCAGGTTCATACCCGGCTAGGGCAAGAAGTGCCACGAGTGCCTCCTGTTCTTCCGTCAGGTCCACTGGCGGGGTGAATGTGAACGGGTAGGCATCCATAATGCATAGAAGCGACAGTTCCTCTCCTTGGCGTTCCAGCTGGACAGCCATTTCCTGTACGACATTTCCGCCAAGTGACCATCCGAGTAGACGATAAGGTCCTTTTGGTTGAATTTCTTTGATGGCTTCAATATAGCCGAGCGCCATTTCAGTTAAAGAACCCGGAAGTTCACAGTCTTCGGCAATCCCTTTTGCTTGAATGCCGTATAGGGCAAACTCCGGCGGCAGATTTTTTAGCAATCCTGCATAGCACCAACTTAACCCACCAGCAGGATGGACAGCAAAAATCGGTTGCTCCCCGCTGCGTAACGGCAGTACTGTGTTCAATGCCTTTGATTCTTTCCCTTTTTGCAGTATATATGCGAGTCGGGAGATAGTAGGTGCTTCAAACAAATGCCCGATTGCCAGCTCTTTCCCGAATGCCTCGCGAATGCGTCCGATCAGATGTACGGCTAGTAACGAGTGGCCGCCAAGTTCGAAAAAGCTGTCCTCTGTGCCGACCTGTGGCAGATTCAGTACTTCGCAGAATAGTTCACAAAGCAATGTTTCCTGCGGTGTTTTCGGCAATACAAGTTCCTGCAATGTAATAACAGGTGCAGGGAGCTGCTTCGTATCCAGTTTTCCGTTTGCTGTAAGCGGCATTTGCTCCAGGCGAGTACAGCTTGAAGGAACCATATAGACCGGCAGTAAACGGGAGACGAAATCTTTCAACATTTGCTCGGTTACGTCCGTGCCTTGCTCCGGAACATAGTAGGCAGCCAAGCGGACATCTTCTTTTCGATCTTCTCTCGCAATGACAGCTGCCTGTACGATTTGCGGATGATTCAGAAGCACTTGTTCAATCTCGCCAAGCTCAATGCGGAAACCGCGTATTTTCACTTGGTGGTCAATGCGTCCGATATAGTCCAGTTCGCCGTTTTTCATCCAGCGAGCCAGATCACCTGTACGGTACATCCGGCTTCCCGGAGGTCCATACGGGTTGGCGATAAAACGTTCTGCCGTTAAGGAAGCGCGGTTTAAATAGCCTTGTGCCAAGCCTTCGCCAGAAACATACATTTCGCCGACAACACCGGGAGGAACCGGTTTTAACTGCCCATCAAGGACATAAATATTTAAATCAGGAATCGCCGTGCCGATCAGACTATTCGCCTGTGACTGGCTCAGTTCTTCATTTACACTTAAGTAGCTGACATGGACAGTTGTTTCGGTAATGCCGTACATATTCACAAGGGTAGGTGCATCTTCCGGATGTCGGTCATACCATTCCTGTAAACGTGTCAGGTTAAGTGCCTCCCCGCCAAACACAATGTAGCGTAGTGCCAGTTGTCCGGACAGTTCGGGATGCTCTTTATCAACGGTCATGAGCTGATAGAAGGCAGATGGTGTCTGGTTCAGCACCGTAATTTTCTTGTCTGCAAGCAATGCCAAAAAGTCGGTAGGTGAGCGGCTGACATTGTACGGTATGATTACGAGCTCACCGCCATATAACAGGGCACCCCATATTTCCCATACGGAAAAGTCAAAGGCATAGGAATGGAACAGCGACCAGCGATCTTCTTCGTTAAAATGAAACCATTCATCTGTTGCATCAAGTAAGCGGATAACGTTCTGGTTCGGAATAACCACACCTTTTGGTCGGCCAGTTGAACCGGAAGTATAGATAACATAGGCCGGATTCATTGGATGATTGTTATGATTTGTATTTTCACCAGGGAATGAAGTAAGTGAAACCTCCTCCATTACAAGCACTTCCAACACAGATGTCGCTTCTGCAGACGGCTTCAGATCTTCTGTAGTGATTAAACAGCTCGGGTTTGAATCGTTTAAAATATAGTCAATTCGGTCTTGCGGATAAACCGGATCAATCGGCACATAGGCAGCGCCGGCTTTTAAAACGGCTAAAATGCTGACAATCATATCGGTTGAACGCGGCATTAACAGTGCGACAAATGTTTCGGATGTAACGCCTTTTTCGAGTAAAAGATGTGCTAACTGGTTCGCTTTACGGTTCAATTCGGTATAAGTAAGCTCTTCGTTTTCGTCACTGACAGCAATTCGTTCGGCATGCATTTCCACAATCGCTTCGAATTGTTCGGCAATCGTTTTTTGCTTACTTACATGGCCTTTCGGATTCCAGTCAAGCAGAATTTTTTCCTGTTCCTGTTCCAACAGCACATTCAATTCTGAAATGGCCGGATTATGCAACGCCTGCTGCAGGACGATTACATAGCGTTCCATAAGAGCGGTAACTGTTTTTGCTTCATATAAATCTGTTCGGAATTCCACCTGTACTTCGATTCCATTAGGCTGCTCGGCTAGATATACCTCCCGCATTTCGATATTCAAATCGAATTTCGGCTGCCCAACCGTATGCAGCTGAATGTCGGCATTTTGGCCTTCCATTACAAGTGATGGCTGAGGCGTGTTCTGTAAGGCGAACATAATCTGGAAAATCGGATGCTGTGAAGGGACACGAGTCGGTTTTAATATTTCGACAATATGATCGAAAGGAACATATTGGTGCTCCATTGCCTCAATCGAGGTTTGTTTTACGCGCTCCATTAATTTTGTGAAACGAGGGTCCCCGGAAGTATCCGTCCGTATCGCCACCGTATTGATGAACATACCGACATTTGCCAGCAGTTCTTCCTGATCACGGCCCGCCATTGGACTACCGAGAATCAGATCTTCCCCTGCACCGAGCTTTGTCATGAGGGCCAAGAATCCGCTTTGTAGCACCATGTAAAGAGTTGCCTGTTCATCTTTTGCAAGCTGCTGCAATTGTCTGTGAAGCGCGGAATCGATTGTAAACGTCAAAGTTTTGCTAGTCGATTTCACCTGCAATTGACGCTTTCCATCCCGGACAAGCTCAATTTCATCCGGAACATGCTTCAGTTTTTCCTTCCAATAAGTAATGTTGTCGTCTGTATAAACACCGTGCGTTTGCTGCCAAACCGCAAAGTCATGGTATTGAAGCGTTAACGGTTCTAGCTCATGGCCTTCATAGGCAAGCTGCAGATCTTCAGTGAATGTTGCAAGTGACCAGCCATCCGCACTAATATGGTGGAAAACAACGACCAATGTGTTCAAATTGATGAGCGTTACACGGAAGCCGGGTTCCTGTTTCAAATCAAACGCATAGCGCGTGCACGCATTAATTTGAGCCGACACCTCTTCGGGGCTTACTTCCTCAATCAGCACTTTCGGCGTATCCTCAACGATTTTCTGATAGGGCACCCCATCCACTGCAGGATAAACTGTACGTAAAATGGCATGTTTTTCTACCACTTTACCAATGGCTTTAATCAGTTTTAATACATCAATCGGCTGATCAAATGTATAAACAAGCGGAATATTATAAGAAGCACTTGATTCCTCCAGCTGCTGTATAAACCATAAACTGCGCTGTGCATGCGATAATGGGATTTTTTCAACTTGCTGTCTGTCGATTACAGTGAGCGTCTTTTTCTTTGCTTTATCCACTGCTTGTGCCAGCTCTTTTACAGTAGGCTGATTGAAAATGACGGAGATCGATAAATCGATAGCAAATGTTTTCCGTAATGCCAATAGTAGCTCGGTTGCTAGCAGGGAATGCCCTCCTAGCTGGAAGAAGTTTTCATCAATTCCCACTGATTTGAGATTCAAAATATTTTTAAAGAATGTACAAATCGTTTCTTCGGTACGCGTTGTCGGTTTCACTTTTGCAATAATCGAAACATGAGGCTGCGGCAGCTCTTTCCGGTCGACTTTTCCGTTATTCGTTAATGGAAAGGTCTTCATGAAAACAAAATGAGCAGGTACCATATAATCCGGCAAACGTTCTCCTAGCTGCAGTCTGCATTGTTCCTCTGTTTCATTCCCCACTACATAGGCAACGATTTGTTTATGACCGGGCTGATCTTCACGGATTATCACAACGGCTTGTTCAATTGAAGTGAATTCTTCAAGCGCATTTTCGATTTCACCTAATTCAATACGGAAGCCGCGAATTTTGACTTGGTGGTCGGCCCGGCTAACATAATGAAGGCAGCCATCCTCCTGCCACACAACTAAATCTCCTGTCCGGTACATGCGTTTTCCGGATGCAAATGGATGTGCAACAAAACGTTCTGCCGTTAAGGTTGGACGATTATGATAACAGCGCGCCAGTCCGTCACCAGCAATATACAATTCCCCAACGACACCAATCGGAACGGGCTGCAGCATGCTATCGAGCACATAAATATCTGTCCGGTCGATTGCATTCCCTAATGAAGGAGTATCTTGCGGGCGAATTTCCGTGCAAGTTGACCAGATTGTTGTTTCGGTAGGTCCATACATATTGTGAACGGTTGCTCCTGCTTCCAGTAGTGCCTGCGCAAGGCTTTTTGAAAGTGCTTCACCACCGACAAGTACAGTAAGTCCTTTCAGCGCGTCTTTTGCGTACTGTACCATCATCTGCCAAACAGTCGGTGTTGCCTGCATGATGGAAATGTTTTGCTGCAAGATCAGCGACTGCATCACAACTGGATCCTGTACCTGTTCTTTTGTCGTCAGATGAATAGATGCCCCGTACAGCAACGGTAAATAAAGCTCCAATGCCGAAATATCAAAAGAAATCGTTGTAATCGCCAGTAAATTGTCCTTTTCAGATAATGTAAATTGATGCTGCATCGCTTGTAAAAAGTTAACCAAGCTTGGCATTTCAACGACGACACCTTTTGGATTTCCCGTAGATCCAGACGTATAAATCATATAAGCTGTTTGTCCAATACAATTAGCAATCGGTTCGTAAATTTGCTTCGAAGGGTGTAACGGCACAATCGGTGTTCCTTCTGCAATAAATGAAACCTCACCATTTACGAGCACAATTTTAGGACGAGCATCCTCAATCATATAAAGTAGCCGTTCTGCCGGATAAGCAGGATCCATCGGAATATAGGCAGCACCAACCTTGAAGCAGGCAAGCATCGTTGCGACCATTTCAATCGAACGGTCCATGCAAATTCCGACAAAGTCTTCGAGCCCAATGTCATGCGCTTTCAGCTGATGCGCAATCCGACCGACAAGCAGATCCAGTTCGGCATAGGAAATAGATGTATCATTCATCTCAACAGCGGTTGCACCAGGCATATTTTCCATCTGTTTTTTGAATAATTTATATACAGTGGCATTTTTCAGCTCACTGACAGTACCTTGTTTTGCCTCAAACATTGCCGCTTCTTCTTGCAATAGTATCGGGAAGTTGAACAGTGGTGTGTCAGCTTGATCTACCAATAACTCAAGCAACTGTAGGAAACGTGCGGCATGACATTCCACTTCTGCCTGTTCATAAAGATCCGAGTTGGCTACAAGATCAAACTGCATTCCATTTGGCGTGCTATAGAAATTGAAAGAAATATCTTCAACAGGCCCTGTCACAACTTTCTTGTGCTCTACCTCGACATTTCCGAACAGATAGTTTTCATAAAAAGGCATGAAATTAA
This sequence comes from Solibacillus isronensis, assembly GCF_023715405.1. Classification (NCBI taxonomy): domain Bacteria; kingdom Bacillati; phylum Bacillota; class Bacilli; order Caryophanales; family Caryophanaceae; genus Solibacillus; species Solibacillus isronensis. The sequence continues at coordinate 136,958 of NZ_JAMBOC010000002.1, read as the reverse complement.
TTTCCGGACCATACAGCTGGTCATCGGTTGTCAGCCGCAAATCACGGCGCAGCTGTTCTTGACGGTACAACTGATGCTGCTTCATCTCCGTCATGAAGCTTTTCACATTTATACATAGCTGTTCAAAAGTTTCTTCAGTCGTAAACGTTGCACGCAAAGGCAAAACATTTACCCGTGTACTTGGTACGGACAGTGACTTATGACCAAAACGGTTCATCAACGGAATGCCGACAATCACATCCTCTGCCTGTGACATCCGTTTTGTGTAGGCAATAACTGCTGCGGTAACGACTTCCTGTATGTTGACGTGCAGCTGCTTACTGTATGTTTCTAATTTCATCCATGTAGTGGCAGAAAGGGAAGAGGGGTACAAAATAATCTGTCCCATACGACCACTCTTTTTTTTGCTGAGCGAAATGACTTCGGTTCCTTGCATTTTGGATAACCAGTAGGCAGCGTCCGCCGTTGCCTTATCGGAAGTTTTGTACTTCACTTCCTGCTCTACCATCTGAACATAGTCACCAAACTGCTTTGTGAATGATTCATGATGAAGCAAAGCCGAATAGCGCTCGGAAATTTGCTGGAACAGTAACCGGAAACTATACGCATCACTGACAAGATGGTGAATGCGCAAATAAAGGAAATGTTCTTCGGCAGACACCGAAAATAAAATAGCGCGAACAAAGTTGTCCTTTGTTAAATCAAGCAATGTTTCGACATCTTCCTGCATATGTTGAAACGCTTCAGCCATTGAACACCTAATCTGTTCAGAATGAAATTGAACAGAAGAAGGAATCGTCTGGAAAAGTGAACCTTCTTCCTCTGAACATTGGATATGTAGTCCAACCGCGCTCTCAATTGTGGCATCGACTGCCTGTAACAGAAGGGTGGAGTCCACCGGAGCCTGAATATGTAAGTACTCCGCTGTATTGTATAAATGGCTTTCCGTTAAATGGTGGGCATACCAAATCCCTGCAGCAGCTTCAGTTAAAGGGAAACGTAATTCAGCCATTCGACTCAACCTCCGTAATCTGCCATCGATTGTTTGATTAGACGATGCCACCCGTAGATTGTTGGCTCATCGGCAAGCTGTATGAATGTAAGTGCAAAGCCTTTTTGGCGGAGTTCTTCAACGATTGTCATCATCGTGATGGAATCGATTCCGACATCCAGTAAATAATCTTCATCCGAAATCGTATCAATCGGTTCTGTCACATATTGAGCAACAAGTTCGCGCAGCTGTTCCATTGTAAAATCAGTTTGAGTTGTCATATTATCAACCTTCTTTTCCTAATATTCTGTATCTTAACGTTGTAATTGCTGTTCAAGTAAAAGGCGTAAATCCTTTTTCGAAACTTTGCCTAGATGGGTCAATGGAAATTTCTCTACAAATAAAATTTCATCCGGAATTTTATAAGTAGCCAGCCCGCGCTCACGCAAGAATGACTTCAGCTGGCGTTTTGTTACCTCCGTATTCCTTAGAATAATGAAGGCACAGCTTTTTTCACCCATATAGTAATCGGGCATCCCGACAATTGCCGTATCATGGACTGCAGGGTGGGCAAGCAGCATATTTTCCACTTCTTCCGCAGCAATTTTTTCCCCGCCGCGGTTAATTTGATCTTTTGCCCGGCCTTCTACGATTAAATAACCATCTTCCGTGCATCGAACAATATCACCTGTCCGGTAAAAGCCATCCTTTGTGAACGCCTTTTCATTATGTTCAGGTGCTTTATAGTATCCTTGAATCGTATAAGGTCCACGTGTCAACAGATGACCTGTTTCGCCAACCGGCAATTCCTGGTCTTCATCATCCACGATTTTCACCTCGTCATATGGGGACATCGGGCGACCTTGCGTATGAATGACAATTTCATCAGGATCATCCAATCGAGTGTAATTCACCAAACCTTCCGCCATACCGAATACTTGCTGCAGTTGACAATCAAATACAGGACGCACACGTTTCGCTGCTTCAGCACTAAATTTCGAGCCGCCGACAAGCATGACTTCCAAACTCGATAAATCCTCCGTATGATTCGGCTTCATATCCAGCCAATGCAGGGCAAGGGACGGTACAAGCGGTACCATTGTCACACGGTGCTTTTCAATAAGCGGGAAAGCAACATCCGGACTAGGCGATGGACTTAAAACGATTTTACCGCCAGCATAAAGGACCCCTAATATCCCCGGGGAACTCATCGGATAATTATGAGAAACCGGTAGCACAACCAAAAATACCGTCTCTTCTGTCACCTGGCATTGTTCAACACTCAACTTAATCGTGTACATATACTCATCATGCGTTCTCGGAATCAGCTTGGAAATTCCTGTACTCCCGCCAGATAGCTGCAAGAATGCTACTTCGCTCCCTCTAACTTCAGGGAAATCGATAGATTGTGTACTGAATAATGAATCAAATGATACAAACTCCTGCGCCTCGCCAAGAACGATGACATGCTCCAGCGAATGAACTGCGTGCTGAACTTCTCGCGCAAGACCTCGGTAGTCAAATCCCCCAAAATGATCCATTACGATATAAGCCTTCGCTTCCGCAAATTCGCAGAAGTATCGAATCTCATTGGAACGGTGAGAGGGAAGTGAAAAGACAGGCAGTGCACCAATCTTAAATAGGGCAAATACAATTTCTACATAACCCGCCACATTCGGAAGCTGTACAACGACACGATCCTCTTTCTGAATCCCAAGCAGTAAAAGACCGGCTGCCAACTGGTCCACACGCTCATTAAGCTGTGCATATGTAAGTGATCGTTTATCATCCATAACCGCCACATTGTCAGCAAATTGTCGAGCACGATCTTCAAGCATCTGGCCGAAAGTTAAACCTACCCAGCAACCAGACTCCCGATAAAACTCAGCTCGCTCAGCAGGCCACGGTGTAAAACCATCTAACATGGGCTGAAACCTCCTATAATAAATCTTTAATTATCAACATATCAATATTGATATTGATAATCATTATCAATATACTGTAACGGCTATGCTACTCCTTAAACGATTACTCGTCAACAATTGATGAACAATTTGATTCAATTAGACCAAGCGCTCTGGTTCTTTCGACTTTTTTTATATTTATTATCATAGACTTAAAGAGGGATCTGTAAAATACAGCGAAATGTCAAAAACACTGAATTATATGGCGGATGAGATTGTCAAAACGGACCAGTTAAAAAATGATTTCATCTCCTCAATTTCCCATGAACTTCGGACACCGCTGACAGGAATAAAAGGATGGGCTGAAATGCTGGAGTCACCAGAAGGCTTAACGGAAAAAGAAATCAACTTTGGTTTACGGATGATCAACAGTGAATCTGATCGCCTCATAAAATTGGTGGAGGATCTTCTGAATTTCTCAAGATATGAGTCAAACCGCATTGAGCTACTCCTGACAAAGTTTGCCTATGCGACACTGGTTGAAGAAGTAACATTACAGTTGCAAAGTAAAGCAAATGAAAAGAATATCCGCATGAAACTGAATAGTAACCCAGTTTCTATTTACGCCGATGAAGATAAAATCCGGCAAGTTTTATTGAATACAATCGAAAATGCGATTAAATTTTCGCCTCATAACAGCGAAATAGTTATTAAGCAATACGAATCGAACGGGAAGGCGATTTGTATAATTCGGGATGAAGGAATTGGAATAAAGGAAGAACAACTACAGCATATTATGAATTCTTTTTATAAAGCCGATGTGAAATCCGTTGGTGCCGGACTTGGATTAGCGATTTCCCGTACGATCATTTTAAAGCACGGCGAGACAATCGAGGTGAATAGCGTATACGGAAAAGGTACAGAAGTTTTTATTGAATTGCCCTTAATTAGTAGCCTGTAATAGAGAGAGGGGAAACAACATGAAGAAATTAGTAGGAATGTTTACTGCTTGCTTATTGCTGGCCGGCTGCGGAGCATTAACATTGATTGAGGAAAATAGTTTAGCCGATGAAGAAACAAAGGTTTTGTCTGCACAACTTCAAGAATTCAATGAAGTAAAGGAAGCAAAGAGTCAGGCCGATTGGGACCGTGTTTTGGAAAAAGCACACTCACTGCTGGAAAATCCGGCATTGGACAACAATTTAAAAAAAGAGCTTGAAGGCATGGTTGTAGAAGCCGAAACGGAAATTAATAAGAGCATCAGAGAAAGCTTTGAACAAAATTCCGCGAACGGGGACGAAGAAGGAAATCCCCCGCCTGGAGAACCCGAAGATCCATCTGTCAGCTTGAAGGAAAAGTACCTCGCTAAATTAGCAGATGTAGAAAAAAGTGTGAAAGAGTTTGATGAAATTTTTGATCAAATTTTTGATCAAGGGATACAAGTAGAAATGACAGCAGCAGAGGGAGAAATATTCTCGAAATGGGATATGCTATTAAATGAAATCTACGCAGATCTAAAGAAAACCTTGCCACCTAATGACATGAGCAAACTAAGAGAAGAGCAGCGTGACTGGCTGGAATATCGCGACGAAAAGGCAACAGAGGACGCATTACAATATAAAGGCGGATCAATGGAAACACTACAATATGAAAGCACTCAAGCTCAGTTAACAAAAGAGCGATGCTATCAATTAGTCGATTTGTATATGAAATAGGACTGTAAGGTCAATTCCTTACAGTCTTTTTTTTAGGCTCCCCGGTTGTTCTAATAAAACGTAAAATGTTCTAATATCCACACAAAACTTCTAACTAAAATCCCACCCCCAATCGAATCAATTAATCGCCCATCGAATGTAATAGGCAGTATAAAATAATTTAAATTTACATTGATTCTTCAAATAGAATGATTTATTATGGTCAACAAAGTAATTTTTAGAAAATTTAGAAAAATATCCGTTGGAGATGATATAAAAATGGAAGAGTCAAAACCTTGTAATGCTTCAAGAGTCATTCGTTCAAGTCGGGTATTCCCGAATGATTTTAATAATCATAATACTTTGTTTGGTGGCAGGCTGTTGAGCGATATGGACCAAGTAGCCTCAATATCTGCGGCAAAGCATAGCAGACGAGAATGTGTCACGGCATCGGTTGATACAGTAGAATTTTTAACACCGATCCGTCCGGAAGAAGCCGTTACCTTCGAGTCATTTGTAGTTTGGACGGGGACGAGCTCGATGGAAGTGTTTATAAAAGTGCATGCCGAAAATATGCGGACAGGAGAAAGCAAGATTGCGGCAATTTCCTATTTTACATTTATAGCGCTTGATTCAGCCGGGCAACCTACTAAAATTCCACAAGTTTATCCGGAAACAATCGAAGAACGCTATTTATATGAAAAATCCAAACAGCGCACGAATTACCGGAATGATAAACGGGTTTTCAATAAAGAAACAGTGAGTTACCTTCGAAAAAATCATTCTTGGATGGCGTAATCCCTCCCATTCAATTAAATAAACGGCAAGTACTAGCTTGCCTAAAAATAAAACCGAACCATTTTGACGCTCGATAAAGCGCCCCAAAATGATCCGGTTTTTTAATTATTCGTTCACCCGTACCGGTTGGCTGTCAAACCGCCATCAATTACAAACTCTGATGCTGTTGAATAGCTGGAGTCATCACCGGTTCAACAGTTTTCCAATTGAATCCGTAACAGTAGGATTTTCGTCTTTTGTCATAACCATTCATCTCGAATCTTCTAATAAGCAGCTGCTACTTTCTAATATCCGTACCAACTGTTCTAATAAAACCCCCGCTTCTTTAAGAGACATATTTTAACAAAAAATATATAGTAAAACAAAGGGGGAAGCGAAATGAGAATTTTTGATGCACATTTTCATATTATCGATTATCAGTTTCCGATTATTGAAAGTCAGGGGTATATGCCGCCAAGCTATGACGTTGCAGCTTACAATAAGGAAACAAAAGATCTATCAATTAAAGGCGGAGCAATTGTTTCGGGCTCATTTCAAGGATTTGACCAGACATATTTACTGCATTCATTGAAGAAACTTGGACCGGCATTTTGCGGCGTAACCCAATTGCCGTATACGGTGTCCGACGAAGAAATTGAAGCACTGCACAAAAGTGGAGTGAGAGCATTGCGCTTTAACATTAAACGCGGAGGCTCGGAAGATTTATCGAAGCTTGATTATTTTGCAAGACGTGTGCATGAATTGGTCGGCTGGCATAGCGAGCTGTATATTGATGCGAAAGAACTGCCTGAAATAGCTGCAACAATTGAAAAATTACCGGCGATCTCCATCGATCATTTAGGGTTATCCGAAGAAGGGCTGCCGCATTTACTGAAGCTGGTCGATAAAGGGGTTCGTGTGAAAGCGACAGGTTTTGGCCGTGTCGAATTGAATGTACAAAAAGCACTGCAGGAGGTATACAGCATTAACCCGGATGCACTGATGTTCGGAACGGACTTGCCGTCAACCCGGGCAAAAAGGCCATTTGAGGTTGCTGATATTACACTGATCCAGCAACTTTTCGATGAACAGGCTAGCGATAAGATTTTATATTCGAATGCGTCGGCATGGTATTTTGGAAAATAATAAAAATTAGTGGTAAATCTAATGAGTATCACCAAAATAATTATAGAAAGATAGTAACATTCATGGTAAGGATGTTTTGAAATAGCATAATATGGGTAATTTCTCTTCAATGTATTTAAAGAGGTGAACATATGAAAGGGAAATATTTTTCGAATACTGTATTTACAGTTTCAGCAGTATTTATATTAATCTGTGTTATTTTTGGAAGCATTGCACCAGAAACCTTCAGTAATGTTGCTACATATTTATTTGGTTTGACGACCGACTATTTTGGCTGGTTTTACTTGCTCTCCGTTTTTATTATTATTGTATTTCTTTTAGTGCTGGCTATTTCCAAGTACGGGAAAATCCGTTTAGGAGGAAAAGATGCACAACCGGAATTTAAATTCCATACATGGATTGCACTGTTATTTGCAGGGGGCCTTGGAATTGGGTTAGTTTTCTGGGGTGTGGCCGAGCCGATGAGTCATTACTTTAAAACACCATTTAACGATGTCCAGGCGCAAACAACGGATGCTGCCCGTCTCGCAATGGGCTATGCCTTTTTCCACTGGGGGATTAGCCAATGGTCCGTATTTGCGATCATTGGGTTAGTTATGGCCTATATGCAGTTCAATAAAAAAAGAGATTTGTTAATATCTACAGCGTTAGAGCCTGTCACAGGAACAAATCAGGGCATTAAAAATACAGTTGATATATTGGCTGTTATTGCTACAGTAATGGGTGTTGCCACGTCAATCGGATTAGGTGTTTTACAAACAAACGGCGGTTTAAATGCCGTCTTTAACACACCGATTTCAATTTGGGTACAGCTAGCAATTATAGGTGTAGTTTTCATTGGATATATGGCATCTTCTATAAGCGGCCTGCAAAAGGGGATTCGTATATTAAGTAATGTAAACATGTACTTAGCCTTGATTTTACTAGTATTTGTTTTTGTTACAGGCCCTACAGTTTTCATATTGGAAAGTTTCGTTTTAGCAATCAGTGATTATATTACGAATTTCGTACAGTATAGCCTACGTTTGCAGCCGTATGCAGGGGGAACGTGGGTGAAGGATTGGACAATTTTCTATTGGGCGTGGGCGATTGCCTGGTCACCTTTTGTCGGATCGTTCGTAGCACGTGTATCGAGAGGGCGTACAATTCGTGAATTTATCGTCGGCGTTTTAATCATTCCGCCGGTTATTTCTTGTTTCTGGATTGCGGTATTTGGCGGTTCAGCACTTTACTTTGATTTGAACAAAGGCACAACAATTGCCGAAGCAGTTGATACTGATTTGACTGTCGCATTATTTCTAATGCTGGAACAGCTTCCGTTAACAACGATCGCCTCGATATTAGGGATTGTTTTAATTGTTATTTTCCTTATTACATCAGGGGATACAGCGACATTTATTATGGCAAGCATGACGGATAAAGGGACGATGAACCCTCATAATCGATTAAAAGTAATTTGGGGTGTTTTAATTGCTGCGATTGCAAGTGTACTATTGTTTTCAGGCGGGCTCGAAGCTTTGCAAACAGCTTCACTCATATCAGCCCTTCCATTTACTGTCGTCATGCTCTTACTCATTGTTTCCTTCTTCAAAATGATCCGACATGAAGTCATTCCTATTACGAAGCGGGATGTCCGTCGTCATAAACGAATTATGGAGCATATCGAAAAAACTGAAAATAAACCCAAAAAATAAATCGTAAAACGGGTACTGCTCACTAACAGGTGAAGCGGTACCCGTTTTTTAGCAATGATAGTTATATTATGTATAATAATTTTTATTTAGAAGATTTTTTATGAAATAAAGTTTAATCACAAATGAGGCGGGTAATTGTTAGGGGAACGCCAAAACACAATCTAGGAGGAATTACAAAATGAGTGAAATGAATAACATTAACAAGAAACTTGATGAATTATCTCCAGAGAAAAAAGATCAGATTTTAGAAAGCTTTTCAACGTTCAAAAGCTATTTGAACGACCAGCTTGCTAAAGGTGAACGACTAGGTTTGAGCGATGACATGTTGGCAAAAGGCGCCAAGTTTGTAGCGGAGCATTTAGCTAAAAACGAAGAACCTCGAAACAGTGAAGAAAAAGTGCTGCAGGAATTATGGAAAGTAGCAGATGAAAGCGAAAAGAAAGCATTGGCAAGTGTGCTAGTGAAAATGGTACAAGCAGATTAATTCGTTGGATTAGAGTTTAGTAGAATCCAATAATACAAATAGACGCAAAAGCTGATTTTACAGCTTTTGCGTCTTAAATTTTACACTTTAAATTCGTTGATTTGTTCTTGAACTCCGACAGCGCCTACGCTCAATGATTGGGCGACAGCGTTAATTTCCTGCATAGTGGCAGTTTGTTCTTCAACTGCTGATAGGACAATGCCAATCTCACCGGCAGCTCCGTTAGCTGCATGAGCCATTTCAGCAATAGATGCTGCAACTTCCTCAGTACTTGCGGAAATTTGTTCGGATGATGCAGACACTTCTTGAATTTGAGAAGTCATCTCTGTGATCGATCCGACAATATGATTAAATGAAACTTGCGCATTTTGTAAGTAAATAACACCCTGATCAACATTTTGAGCTGTTGCATTAACGCTTTCTTCAACTTCTCTCGTATCTGCTTGAATCGTAGATGTTAAGCCGGCAATTTGCGATGCCGAGCTTTTCGATTGCTCAGCAAGTTTGCGCACTTCGTCAGCAACAACGGCAAACCCTTTACCATGTTCTCCTGCACGGGCCGCTTCAATTGCTGCATTTAGAGCAAGCAGGTTTGTCTGATCTGTAATATCCGTAATCACTTTTGTAATGTTCTCGATCTCGGCAGATTGTCTGCTCAGCTGTTTAATTTTTTCTTTTGTTTCATAAGAAGACTGCTGAATAACCGACATTTGCTGTTCAGCTGTCTGTAATGTATGACCGCCTTCTCCAGCAATTGTCTGCATGTCCATCGCATGTGAGTTCAATACTTGCGCGGCTTCAGCGATTCGGCTTACACCTTGAGCTGTCTCATCCATAGCAACAGCACAATCATTGCCGATTGCTGCAGCGTTACTACCGCCTTCAGCAACAGTTTCCACACGTTTTGCAATATCAGCAGAAGCTGCAGATACTTCATCGGTACTGCTCGCCAGCTGTTCAGAAGCTGCTGTTGTACTTGAAACGTTTAATGATACATTACTGATCAAGCTGGCAAGATTGGCTTTCATTGCATTAAAGGCAGTCGCAAGGTCTCTAATCTCATCTTTTGATTTAACATGAATATCTTCCTCGCGTAAATCCCCATTCGCTATCACATTTGCAGTATTTGTTAATCTGCGTAATGGACGGGTAATGCTGAGTGTAATGTAGATGGCTAAAGCAACTGCAATGAGTGTACCTATCACAGCAATTGTAATAAGCGAAATTTTAATTATATTTGCGCTTTCAGTTGTTTCCTTACTAGTAGTGTTCATCTGTTCCTTTTGGAAATCAACCATACCATTGATTGTTTGCTGAATATTGCGGTTAGCTGGTACAGCGAATTCGAATAACATATTATAAGCTCTATCTGTTTCTTCATTATCGACGTACGCAATTACTTCTTCTACATAGCCGTTATATAAAGCTTGTTGTTCTTTTAATATGCTTAATTGTTCCTGCATTTTAGCGGTTCTAAATAATCCTTCGATTTCACCGATTTTTTCTGCAATTGTTTCTCTTTGAGTAGTAAGTCTTTCTATATCAGTTGGATCTTGGCGTAAAACATAGGAACGGATATATAGTCCCTGTAATGATGTCGCATTTTGAATTGCCGATAATTCCATCGCATTAAATACGGCCCCATCGATTACATACGAATAATCCTCATCAATTTCAGTCATTTTAATGACAGAAAAAATTGAAAGAAAAATGAGAATTAGAATAACGATACCAAAGCTACCGAACAGTTTCTTTCCAATATTCATATTTATTTTCCTCCGAATTCATAGTTAAAATATATTTATAACTTCGGTTTAAATTTAAAGTACTTAAGACTAATTTTATAGGTGATAGGTAGTTATTTAGGCTTAAAATGAAGTTTTGGAATTAAGTAAAATTTATTATGGTTTAAGCAGGGAATTTTGTCATATAACATTTCTATGGATGAGGGTGAATTGCAGAGGTTAGATTCTAATAAATTGCCGGGATGTTCTAATATAGCGAAAAGTTATCTAAAAAAGTCTTATTTTCTAATATAAGTGTCAGTTGTAATAAGTATCCGAGATGTGCTAATAAAGGTGGTGAATGTTCTAATAACGAATTAGGATCTTCTAATATCAGTTGTAACTCTTCTAGTAGACCCACCCCAACAAAAAAACCGAAACCCTATAAAAGGATTTCGGTTGGCACATGTAGCATCAAGTTCTAAACTTCGCCACGATGCCTTGCAGTTCTTCGGCAAGGTGGGCAAGAGAACCTGCTGCGGTATTCACTTCGGACATCGATGCAAGCTGCTCTTCTGAAGCGGATGCGACCGAAACGGCATTATCTGCTGTAGTTTCAGAAACCGACGCCATCTCAAGTGATTGCTCTGACACAGATTCCATTTTCGAATGAATGCTGTCAGATACAGCGGTAATCTCGTTTACCTGAGCTTGTACTTGACCGATAATAACAAGAATTTCATCAAACGTTGCCTTCGTATCGTGCGAAATCGTGATTCCCGCATTGACGCGGTCTTTCACTTGCTGGATTGACGAAACGGTGGTAGTCGTATCGTTTTCAATTTCAGCGGCAATGCGCGAAATATCGGATACGGACTGCTTCGTCTGCTCAGATAATTTCTTCACTTCATCCGCGACAACGGCAAAGCCTTTACCTGCTTCACCTGCACGCGCTGCTTCAATTGCAGCATTCAGTGCAAGCAGGTTCGTCTGGTCGGAAATATCCTGTACAAGCTTTAATATATTCACAATCTCAGTCGTACGGCTAGCAAGAAGTGTTAACGAATCTGCTGTTTCTTCTACTGTTGATTGAATGAGGTTCATTTGAGACACGGTGTTTTCTACATACACCGAACCTTTTTCGATTTTCTCATTGGTTGAAATAGAAAGTGCTGTCGCCTGATTTGCCTGATTCGCGATTTCTTCAGCTTCTTCCAATACTTTTTGCGCAAAGGCAGCAGAGGAGCTCGACATTTCTTTTTGCTTATCTGCTGCGTCCGAAACATTTTGAATGGAAGTGGAGATCAGTTCTGTACCAAGCATTGTTTCATCGGCACTGGCCATCAGCTCCTCGGCAGATGCTGCAACCTGATCAGAACTGTCAGAAACATGCGTAATGATTTCCTTTAAGTTACCGGTCATCTGGCGGAATGAAGTCTGTAATTCACCAACTTCATCATCAGCTTCCTGATCTTCAAACTGCACATTTAAATTCCCGGCAGCAATTTCTTTTGCACCTGTTGTTAATCGACTGATGCGGCCAACAATTTTGTTTGTGAAATATAGTGCCGACACGACACTTACGATTATAAGTGCGATAGCGGAAATAATGGAGATCCATGTAATCGCGTTTATTTTATTACCAAGCTCTTGCTGCATCGCAGTATAGTTTGCGCTCACATCACGTTTCAACTCGATTACATCATTAACGATTCCTCGTGTACGCTGGGATTGACGCTTAATTTCCGCAACATTTGTTTCCTGTAGGGAAGCGGCAGTCGCTTCGGAAATTTTTGCGAACTTTTCTTCAAACTGTGCACTAATTTGACGTTGGCGTTCTGTTGAAAAACTGCCTTTCAGATTGTTATAAACTTCCTCAGTTCGCGCTAAATCCGTTTCAATATTATATTTATTGTTTTCGGATACATTGATCGAATAGACGCTCAATGATTTTTGCAGGCTTTGAACTGAGCTGTTTAATTCCTCAACGGCAACTAAGGAATCCACGACTTCTTCCGTTGATGCGTTCAGGCTCATAAGCTGGCTAATATTATAGCCGATAATACAGACAGCTAAAAGCAGCGGTAACAATGCTAACATTAATATTTTCTGTTTTAATTTCACTGTTGTACGATCCTTCCTTCTACTTAATCGTCACTTGGCCGTCCGAAATTTCCTGCTGTAACTGATCAATTTGCTTTTGTTCCTGCGCAGTTAAATTCACGACACGGATTGGTGCAAGACTAACACCATTTTCTTTAATGCCAAGCACATTATCTTTTTCTGAAAGTGTCCCTGTTTCCGCAATTTCTTTAATTGCCTGATAAACAGCAGTATCGACCTGTTTTAGCATTGAAGAAACAATCGTATCCTCAGCAAGGAAAAACTGATCGCTGTCCACACCGAATGCATGTACACCGGATTCCTGTGCCGCCAAAATAGAGCCGACCCCTGTGAAGCCGGCAGCGGGATAAATATAATCCGCACCTTGCGCAATCATATCGCGGGCAATTGAAGCACCAAGCTGATCATCACCGAAATCACCTGCATATTCAGATAATACTTCTATGTCAGGGTTTACTTGTTTGGCACCGGCTTTAAACCCAGTTTCGAAACGCTTGATAACTTCATTTTCAACACCGCCGATAAATCCGATAGTATTGCTGTCTGTTTTCATCGCAGCGAGCGCCCCGAGTAAATAGGAACCTTCATCTTCTTTAAAAGTTATATTATGAACATTCGGCAGGTCAGACACTGCGTCGATTAATATAAATTGCTCGTCCGGATTAGCAGCAGCCACTGCTTCCATATCTTCCTGGACTGTAAACCCGATTCCAATGATCAGATCCTGTCCTTCCGCAACGAGTTCTTCCAGCCCTTGCTTATATGTACCGGTAAATTCAAGTTCACGGTAATCAAACGTTATATTTAACTCATCGCGTGCTTTTTCGAGACCTTCAAAAGCAAGATCTGAAAACGACTGATCACCAAGTCCTGCATCTGACAGCATGACCCCAATTTTCACCCGTTCCTTTTTCTCTTCCTCTGACTTCTGAGAGCAGGCAGAGAGCACGACTACAACGAGAAGACTCATCAAAAACAACCATCTTCTTTTCATTTCATCAGTCCTTTACTTTAAATACATTATGTAGAGGTTCGACCTCCAACATTTTCAATTTTAACGTATACTTGTCATTTAATAAATGAAATAAAAAAATTATGCAGAAAATTAATAATTTTTGGGAGATTATGGGTAATCGAAATTTTATTAGAAGATAACTCGGGGATATTAGAAAAGATTCAAGCGTTATTAGAAAATCGTAAAGTCATATTAGAACACCTCAAATTAGATGAGTACTTCTCCAACTATAAAAAGAAAATTCTGAAACTTATGTTGACACAATCTGGAAGCATGCAGTATAGTGTAGTAATTAAAAAGGGGGAAATTTTATGAAAGGGTTCATTTATACTCAGCAGCAGTTTACACAATTACATCTTCATACTAAGTAGTCTTGCTATCTTTATTAGATTTTTAATAATGAATAGGAAGACTTTTTCGCATTGAATCGTATAATAAAGCCGTTTTGGAGCTTTATCATTATACGATTTTTTTATTTCTCAAAAATAGGAGGATTTGTATGAAAAAAATGGACTATCAAAACGTAAGAGGAACACAGGATTATTTACCAAGCCAGGAAGTCATCAGACGCAACATACGGCGCACATTAGAAGATACGTTTATATTGTATGGATGCAAGCCATTGGAGACACCGATATTAAATTATACAAAGCTAATGGCTTCCAAATATGCAGGTGGGGCAGAAATTTTAAAAGAAATGTACACATTAACAGATCGTGGGGAACGTGATTTAGCACTTCGTTATGATTTAACGATACCTTTTGCAAAAGTAATTGCGATGAACCCACAATTATCAATGCCCTTTAAGCGCTACGAAATCGGGAAAGTCTTCCGGGATGGACCGATTAAAGCAGGAAGGTTTAGAGAGTTCACTCAATGCGATGTGGATGTTGTCGGCATAGAATCCCAGTCCGCAGAAGCTGAATTGATGATGATGACAATCGATGCTTTTAACAAGTTGAATATTGAAATGGTGATTCAATTCAATAACCGTAAGCTATTGGCAGGGTTACTGCAATTTTTTGAAGTCCCTCAAACAAAAATAAACAGCGTCATTCTTATACTTGATAAGATGGAGAAAATCGATCAAATCACTTTACTGAAAGAATTGGAAGAACAGAACCTTTTACCTTCCACAATTGAGTTTATTAAGCAGTTTTTAAATGCTAATCCGACACTGGCATATTTTGAACAGTACCGAATGGAGAATGAATTAATTAAGCAAGGATATGAAGAATTAGTCGAGCTGCTAGATTATTTACAAGTTTTAAATGTCGGTGAAAGTTGTGTGTTTAATCCATTTTTAGCACGTGGTCTGGAAATCTATACAGGAACGATTTATGAGCTGTTTCTAAAAGATGGTGCCATTAAATCAAGTATTGGAGGCGGCGGTCGTTACGATAATGCCATTGGAGGATTGATCGGTTCAGAGGAGAAAATTTCTACTGTCGGCATTTCATTTGGTTTAGACGTTATATATACAGCGATGGAGCAAAGAGAAAATAATGCCAACCAATCGTTGGTGGATATTTATATTATTCCATTAAATAAGGAAAAGGAAGCCCTGCGTATAGCTTGGCAATTACGTCAGCAAGGAAATCGTGTAGAAGTTGAATTAAGTGGGAAGAAATTGCGAAAAGCAATGGAAAAAGCAAATCGTGAAAATATCCGGAAAGTAGTTATTTTAGGGGAAAATGAAATTCAACGCGGACGATATGAGCTGAAAGATATGAAAACAGGTGACATTGAGCAATTTGAAATATTTTAAATAGGAAGGGAAGAGACGGGATGATTATTCGCAAAGCAAATATAAGTGATGCCACTGGGATAGCCAAAGTCCATGTTGATAGTTGGCGGACTACATATAAGGGAATTATTCCACAGAGCTTTCTGGATGGGCTCAGCTATGCGCAACGCACAAAACTTTGGGAAAACAATATTTCAGATAAAACT
The DNA here is from genome assembly GCF_023715405.1 of Solibacillus isronensis. Classification (NCBI taxonomy): domain Bacteria; kingdom Bacillati; phylum Bacillota; class Bacilli; order Caryophanales; family Caryophanaceae; genus Solibacillus; species Solibacillus isronensis. The sequence continues at coordinate 121,452 of NZ_JAMBOC010000002.1, read as the reverse complement.
AATACAATCTTCGTTGCAGAAAATGAGGGAGAAATTATTGGTTTTGTCACAGGGGGCACACGTAATACAAATAAAGAGGCAGGAGCAAGCGATTTAACATCGATTTATTTACTTGAAGAATGGCAAGGCAAAAGCGTCGGGAAAAAACTATTGAATCAAATTATGAGTACCTTTTTAGAGCAGGGCTATCAGAAAATATATGTGGATGTATTAGCAGATAATAAAACAAGACTGTTTTATCAATATTATGGAGCTGAGTATGTTAAAACGGTTCAATTAAATATAGCAGGTAAGACAGTAAATGAAGAGATTTATGTATGGAACAATGTAGAAAAAGTAATCCAACGGTCTAAATAAAAGATTTACATTTTTTGTGTTATTTCAAATAATATTATTGAAAAATTGTATAATTATGTTATTATTTTACAGTACGGTAAAGCTAAAAACCTATCAATTCTCTATTTATTAGGATAATAGAAACAAAAAATTAGGAACTAAAACATGCTACATTCCTTAGTAGTCATGATATACTAATAGTTGTCAGACATTTCAGTTAAAGTGGTGGGGGGGCCGGTATGGAATTTAATCAAAGAACAAAACAGAATGTATTATTGCTTTGGTTAGCTACAGGGCTACCCCTCATGTACGGTTTATATTTTCTGTTTCCAAGTCAGCCAATCGACTGGGAAATTTTCGTGTATCTGACTATTTTCGCACTCATAACAACAGCGATTCCTTTCCAAATCGGGAATACGACGATTATTCTTTCTCAATGGGTGACATTGGCAGCCTTTTTGCTGTACGGTGTCGGGGCAGAAATGCTTATCGTCCAGTTAAGTATTTTGCCGATTATTTACCAGATGAGAAATCATAAAGATGCATTTTACCGGATTATTTTTACTTCGTGGATGTTTGCCTATACGTCGTTTTTCGCTGCTGGCATTGTACATTTAGCGGGGTTTGAAGTAGGGAACACGAATTTAACGCACTTACTGGTTTACGGAACAGTATTTGTCGTATTGCATTTGTTTATCAATCATACGATTTTGTATGTGCGTGACCGTTTTACAGGAGAAGATGAAAAGTTTTTCAGTGAACATATATTATGGGATTATGGCAGTGCGACTATTACGATCCCGTTTGCGGTTACATTAGTTATCCTGATTAATGGAATTGGAGCACCGGCGATTTTCCTGCTAGGCATTCCTTTTTTTGCGGTAACGTTTATTGCAAAAATGTACAATATTTCGGAACGCGTCAACTATTCGCTCAGTAAAGCAAGTGAGTTTGGTCATGAGCTGGCAGATCGATTAAGCGCACAGCAAATTATTGAACTGTTTATGCACCGGGTTGGTCAGCTCTTTGCCCATGATGCGATGTATCTTGTCGATCATATTCAAGGGAAATATGTGATTTTGCGTGCAAGAGTAGATGGAAAGGATATCGAAATTCAAGCAGATTCCGATTCAATCCGAGATTCCTTTATTCATATTTGCTTCCAGACAGAAGACAAAAAAGTGTTCTCCAGTGCGAAAGAATGGGAAAAGGATGCTCCGGATTTTATTCCTTTTGATATGAATAGTGTCATGATTGTTCCAATACACCGTAATCAAAAGACGGAAGGAACATTGATTTTAACGGCACGCAAAAAGAACGCTTTCGAAAAGTACCAGATGGATATCGTTCACTTACTGTCGACGTATTTTGCTGTATCGCTGGAAAAAGCGAAGTATTTCAGCGCGGCAGTAGAGAAAAGTGAGACATGTGCATTAACAGGTTTATATAATTATCATTATTTAGATAAAAGGCTAGTGATGGAGCAGGAGCGGATTATAGCGAACCCCCATCTGCAGTTCTCATTGTTAATGATGGATATCGATTATTTTAAACGCATTAATGATACGTATGGCCATCATGCGGGTAATATTATCCTTCAAAATTTTGCTAAACTACTGGAAAACTTTGTTCCGGAAGAATCGGTTTTGGCAAGGTATGGGGGAGAAGAATTTGTCATGCTTCTACCGCATATGACGAAGGAAGAGGCAGTCCAATTAGGTGAAGAAATTCGTCAATGTGTAGAAGTAACACCATTTTTAATTGAATCCGATTTGGCCGAAGAGGGTCAGAAAGAGCTAGTATTTATTACAGTGAGCATCGGCGTTTCGAATGTGCCGGATGATACGGATGAAACGAAAGGGCTTTTACGTAACGCTGACCGTGCCCTTTATATCGGAGCCAAACAGGCAGGACGCAATAAAGTAGCAGAGTATTCACGTTAAAAGAACGCCTTAGTTAACGCTATGGTGTTCTTTTATTATTTTCTAATGAAGTTTTATTAACAACCGGGTAACAAATCATACTAATTTCATATGGATTAATGTATGATGGAAGTATAATCTTTAAAGTTGAAAAATTCTGTGTAAAAGCTTGCAACATATCGGAGGAATGACAGATGGCAAAAATCTACGTAATCCATGAAAATGATGATTGGACGCGTCACTTAGTAAATCGTTTAGAAGAATTAAACTTACCATATGAAACTTGGCATTTAGACGAGGGGATCGTCAACTTGACTGAGGCCCCACCGGAAGGAGTATTCTACAACCGAATGAGTGCCTCATCACATACGCGTGATCACCGTTACGCACCTGAACTGACAGGAGCAGTACTGGACTGGCTTGAATTCCACGGAAGAAAAGTATTAAATGGCAGCAATGCACTACGCCTGGAGTTAAGTAAAGTAAAACAGTACACGGCACTGGAAAAGCACGGAATTAAAACACCGAAAACAATTGCGGCTGTTGGAAAACAGCAAATTGTTGAAGCGGCAAAAGCACTGAATATCGTACCTTTTATTACGAAGCATAATCGTGCAGGTAAAGGATTGGGCGTTCAGCTGTTCTATTCAATCGCTGCACTGGAAGAGCATTTGGCTAAACCGGACTATGAAGAGCCTGTTGATGGAATTGTGCTGATCCAGGAATATATTGAATCACCTGAATCGTACATCACACGTGTTGAATTTATCGGAAGAGAATATTTCTACTCAGTTCAAGTCGATACGTCGGAAGGATTCGAGCTTTGTCCAGCAGATGTATGCCAAATTGGCGATCTGTTCTGTCCGGTAGGAGAAGAGCCTAAAGAACAGCGTGCAAAATTTGAAATCGTCGAAAACAACGAAACAAAGCTGCTTGAAAACTATGCGAATTTCCTGAAAGACAGTGGAATTGATGTAGCGGGCATTGAATTTATCCGCAATGCAAGAGGGGAAATATTTACGTATGATGTCAATACAAATACGAACTACAACCCGGATGCAGAGGCAAAAGAAGAGAAGTATGCAATGCTGCAACTTGCTAAGTTTTTAGGGCAGGAACTGGAAAAAGTAACAGTTCAAAAAGTGAAATAATATAAAAAGTCCAATGAAGGGGGAGCACAGTACGGCACTTTCTTCATTGGACTTTTTTATTTATATTTCTTATGCTGCTTCATTCGTTTTACTAAGAAACCGCCTTTAAACGATTTCGGTTCATAGGAAATTATAAACGCGGATGGCTCATGATGTTGGACTAGCATAAATAATTCCTTTTCACGATTCCGTTTTGTTAAAATTTCATATTTATAACGTTGGCTGTCACGCCCTTCACCAACGTATGTTGTTACCGCAAACCCTTCATTTCTCATAACTTGGATCAGCTCTTCATTGCGGATTTGCGTATTGATCGTTACATAAATATAGCCAATCGCCAGCTTTTGTTCGATGCGAGTCCCGATAATAATACCTAGACCAAAACCGACCGCATAAACGACCATTGCAAGAAAACCTTGGTCGCCACTGAAAACAAGAGACAGACCAAACACATAGATGAGCATTTCAACGATTCCGATCATTGAAGCGAGCGTTGTAATATTTTTGACTAAAAAAATTGTACGCAGTGTAAATAAAGGAACGTAAAGAAGTTGTAATAATAGAATAAGTAAAATTTCTTTCATCAAATCGAATCCTTTTCTTTAAATAATTATGCTCATCATATATGTACACTCTTACAAATGCAATAGATAAGATTATATAGAGAAGTATTATTCAACGTATTATACACCCTGGCTAATTTCCCAATAAAAAATATTCTATACAAAATTTCTCAAAATAAACATAACTTATATGTTTACCCATCCGTTATTTGTGGGAAACATATATGAGGATAATCCATAGAAAATTATTCGTTATTACTTATTACTTTTATACTCAGTGAAAGAGACTAGCAGGAGCTTTCGTAATAGGTTTATTAATTACTTATATTATACATAGTACATAGCTAATGAGACTTATAGACTGAAAATGTGACAAGAAAGCCTCCGCATTTCTTTTAACTGTTGTTTTCTGTATAATTATGGGGAACGGGCAATGAATTTATATGCTTTATCTAAAAAAATAGAGAGAAGTTGATGTAATGACCATTCTTGTTGTAGACGATAACCAAGTTAACCTCTTCGTTATTGAAAAAATATTGAAAAGTGATGGTTATGAGAAGTATGTTTCCGTACAATCTGCAAAAGAAATGTTTGACTACTTAGATCCATCCAATGCTCCTAAGTGCTATGACATTAATGTTATTTTATTGGATGTTATGATGCCGGAGATGGATGGAATTGAAGCTTGTCGTATTTTAAAACAAAATCCTCAATGGAAAGATATCCAGGTGATATTCGTAACGGCACTTGAAGATAAAGTGAAATTGTCGGAAGCTTTAGATGTTGGCGGGATTGATTACATAACAAAACCTATTAATCGAATAGAATTATTAGCCCGTATACGTGTTGGGAAAAGGTTGAAAAAAGAACTGGACTGGCATACAAATCAGGAAAAGATTATTCAAAGAGAGTTGGATCTGGCAGCCCGTGTCCAACAAAGTCTTTTAAGCCCAGCTGTTCATGAACCGAATATCTCAATTACTGCTTCTTATTTACCATCATCGAATCTGGCAGGCGATTTATATTACTGGGACAAGCTTGATGAAGACCGCTATGCTGTCATGTTATTGGATATGATGGGGCATGGGGTGTCCGCATCGCTTGTTTGTATGTATATTTCATCTGTTTTGCGTGAGGCAATTAAAAAGCTGACCGACCCAGAGCTTGTTATTGCAGAGTTGAATCGTTATATGAATTTACTGCAAAATGAAAAAGAAAATATATTGTATTATTTCACCGGTGTGTATTTTATTATTGATACGAAGAAAAAGACAGTGGAATACGTCAATGCAGGTCATCCGAAAGGGTATGCACTAGTTGATGGGGAAAAGACAGTACCGATTACGTCGACGAGCTATGCGGTAGGATTTGTGGAAGATATCAAAATTGAAAAAGCAGTTATACCATATAATTCTTCTATCCAAATTGTCCTCTTTACAGATGGTGTTCTGGAAGCAATGGGTCCGTGTGAACTGGAATCAGATAAAGAGTTATGTGAAATTGCAAGTACCCACTGGTCGACGGAAACTTCACCAATCGACTATTTACTGAAGGGCGAACAGCAGCATAATCAGCCAGATGATATGTGTGTACTATTATTGCGTGCCAACAGTTAATTAACGGATTTAAATAAAAGAACTCAATTTTTCTCTTGTAGAAAAATTGAGTTTTTTGCTGTTTAATCCAAAATAAAAAATGGTACATCCGTATTAGATGTACCATTTTTTCAACTTTTACATATTTAAATAGTTACTAAAATCTCTTTTGATAGATACGCTCCGTACCGTTAACGGTGCGGTATTTGGATACGAGCGGAGTGAACTGCAATGTTTCTTTATCTCCTAAGCCAAGATATCCGTTTCTTGCTAAGCTATCGTAAAAGAGGTGATGTACTTCATGCTGCAGCTCAGGTGTAAAATAAATGAGCACATTGCGGCAAATGATAACATCAAATTCCTGGAATGATTTATCCGTCGCCAGATTATGCTGTGCAAACATAATATTTTCGCTTAAGTAAGGTTGAAATGTGGCAAAGCTATCATCCGTTTTATAGTAATGGGAAAAGCTTTCAGTTCCGCCAGCTAAAATATAATTTTTTGTATAGGCTTGCATTTTATGAAGAGGGAAGGCACCATGCGCTGCTTTTTTCAGCACATCTTCGTTCATGTCTGTCGCATACATCATCGTACGATCCAGCAGACCTTCTTCCTGCAGAAGGATGGCCATTGAATAAACTTCTTCACCCGTTGCGCAACCTGCATGCCATATCCGTATTTTATCAAGCTGTTTCAACTGTGGGATAATCTCTTCCCGGAACGCCCTAAAGAATGAGGGGTCCCGGAACATTTCAGTTACATTAATCGAAAAATCGTTCAACAACACTTTTAACAATTCTTTATTGTATATAATCGATTCGGTTAATTGTGATATTGATGAAAAATTATTAAGTCGCATGCGATGTTCAATGCGTCGCAATATAGATTGTTGATTATACTTTCGGAAATCATACCCCGATAATGTGTAAACTGCTTCCAATAATAATCGTACTTCTAACTTCTTTCTATACATTTCGTAAACTTTCCCCACTTGTGAGCCATACCGTTAGTACGGAGAATAGTTGTTCCAAGTTTAAAGGCTTACTAATATAATCGGAAGCCCCAGCTTCAAATGCTCGATCTTGGTCTTGTTTCATCGCTTTTGCTGTTAATGCAATAATCGGCAGCTCATGTAATTGTAAATCTTTGCGGATACGCTCCATTGTTTCATATCCGTCCATTTCAGGCATCATAATATCCATCAGAACAGCATCAACACGTGTTGCTGTCTGTAAAATATTCAAGCATTCTACACCGTTAGACGCTTCTATAATGTGAACACCTTTATGTTCCAATGCCTGACGAAGCGCATAAATATTACGGTAATCATCATCAACAATCAAAATATGCTTTTCATCAAATATCGACTTTGATGCACCCATCGGAAGTGCTGGAGTGGCATCTGTATAAACTGCTTCCTGTTCAGCAATTGTCGATTGTACAGCATTTCCATCAGGTAAGCTTGGCAAGTACACAGTAAACGTACTACCTTGACCTTCAGTACTTGTTAACGTAATCCAGCCACCAAGAAGTTTAGTAACTTCGCGGCAAATGGATAAACCTAAGCCTGTTCCGCCATATTTACGAACAGTGGCTCCGTCCGCTTGCTGGAACGATTCAAATACAATGCTTTGTTTATTTTTCGGAATACCAATACCGGTATCTGTCACACTAATCGAGATCCATGTATCGCTTAGCTGTCTCATGGTAGGTGTTATACGTGCTTTATCCACCTTCACTGTTACCGAACCTTCCTCAGTAAACTTCAGTGCGTTGGAAAGCAAGTTATTTAAAACTTGATGGAATCGTTTCACATCTGTATGGAAAATTTCAGCAAGGTTATTTGCTACATCCACCGATAATTCCAAACCTTTTTGTTTCGCTACCGGCAGGAATAGACTTTGAATATGCTGTGGAATTTCATAAATATCCATTTCTCTGAACCATAAATCCATTTTTCCGGCTTCAACTTTCGATAAATCCAGTATGTCATTAATCAGGTTCAGTAAATCTTCGCCTGAATCATGGATAACTTTTGCATATTCCAGCTCGTCATCAGATAAATTATGCTCATGGTTTTCCGCAAGCATTTCAGACAAGATTAAAATGCTGTTGAGCGGTGTACGCAATTCGTGAGACATATTCGCAAGGAACTCTGATTTGTAATTTGAGCTTTGGCGCAGCTGTTCTGCACTTTGTCTTAACTCAACCTGTACTTTTTCCAGCTCATGTGTTTTCTGTTCCGCGTCACGTGTACGCTCTTCTAAACGTTCATTAATTGTTGTCAGTTCTTCTGTTTGCATTTTCAGTTCTTCAGATTGTGTTTGTAGCTCTTCTGACTGAACTTGCAATTCTTCTGTCATCGCCTGTGATTCATTTAAAAGACGAATGACTTCCATACGACCGATGATGCTGTTAATCGTTACGCCTAAATGTACAACGACTTCTTTAATTAGGTCACGATGCAGTTGGCTATATGGTTTTAGTGAAGCTAATTCAAAAACAGCTACGACTTCCTGCCCGAAAAATACTGGCACAATAATACCATTTGAAATTGGAATATTACCAAGTGCTGTTTCTAAGTAGTGGAAGCTATTATCTTTATTATCATAGCTTAAAATCCGTTTTTCCTTCACACTCTGTCCAATGAAGCCTTGTCCAACTTCAAAACTTTCCCGTCCGACATTGTCGCCAGTTTCCGCAAAGGCAGCAATCTTATTGAATTTGTTTTTATTGCGGATATCTTGAATATAAAATGCGCCATATACCGAATGTGTACGTGTCGTCAACGAGTTCAGCAGTACTTCACCTAATTCATCGAGTGTATCGACACCTTGGTAGGCTGTTACAACCTCGGCCAAGTTTGTTTGGAACCATTGACGGTTCTCCAATGTGGTTAGAAGTGAATTTGTTGCCAGTACGAGATCTTTCACTTCATCGTTCGTCTTAGCAGTAATTCGCTTCCGTACTTTCCCGTCTGATGCATTCATATCTTGGATAGCATCGGTTACTTCGTTAATCGACCCTGCGATATTACGAGAAATAATTGTGAAGATGATAATTGTAGCCGTCGCGATTAATGTTAAAATTCCAAAAAGGCTATATGTTAACGCTGTATTTTGGTCATTAAGCTCCGCAACTTTTACTTGAATTGCGTCTGTTTCAAAAGTACGGAATGCAGTGAACTTTTGCTGTAAATCACTGATTGCCACACTGCTTTGCATTCCATCAAACGTCGAAAGTATTTCTTCATTATTATTAGCAAGTATCGCGTTCAATAAAGGCTGTCCAATATTATTGATCCAATCTTCGATACCGCTGTGTATCACTTCCAACTGCTCTTGGCCACTTGAAAAGTCCTGTACAATTGTGCTTAGTTCTTCATAAGAAGCTTCCCATGTTGCGAGTTCTTCATTAAATTTATCAAGATGAGTTTCGTCATCTGTAATTAAATAACGTTGTAAGGAGGATTCCATATTAAGAATTTGACGTTCTAGATTATTTGACATCATGCGCATTTGGGAATCATATTTAATGACGCCGTTTCGTTCTGATTGTAAACTTGTTATTTGGTTATTTAAGACAAGCGCCGAAACGATTAAACATATTATGAGAATAATATACCCACTCGTTATTTTGAAGCCAATGCCCCATTTACGTTTTTTATTCATTGTGTGTTCCTACCCTGCCTTTATATAAAATTTCTATCATCTAAGTATACTATAATTTAGTAGACTGTACGAATATGATGATTGAAAAAGTTCACAGAATGATGATTTATAATTAATAAGAATCTTTTAATTCATATCAATCTTTCCGTATACTCCGCCGCCGCCTCCTGTAATGGCAATTTGTCCTTTTCTTGATAAATCGATGAGGACTGCAAGTTTTTCAGGAATGACGCTTTTTAGTTCTTCAAATGATGCTTCATGTAAAATATTCATCTCGGTGCCGAATGCATCCAACATCTTTTCAATTGTTTTAGCGCCAATACCCGGAATAAAATCGAGCGGAACTTGGTGAATATACGGAGGTCTGCTGATTTCCAGCTGCGGGTTATCCGTTAATTCTACAATTCTTTTTGCAACGCCTTTGATCAACTGCTCCTTTCCGCAATGAGGGCAGCGGCTATGACCTTCCTCTATTAATTGTTCACCGCAGTTGGCACATACCGTTTCGTGATACTTGCCAAGTAGGGGATTAAGTCCGTAATTAGCTATGATTTGTCTGCCTTCCATCTTATGGAGCGCTTTTCTCAGCTCTTCAAAATTAACATCCTGTACCTGGATTTTCTGATATTCACGGGCAAGCTTTCCTAAAGAATGCGCATCCGAATTTGTTACAAAGCTATAAGGGGCCAATTCACTAATCCCTTTGACCATCATCGTATCAGAACTTAATCCGAGTTCAATTCCATCAATGAGGTTTGAATCAAATACTTCCGTTAAACTACTTTTAACCCCTCTGCCGAAAAGGCTTTTAAACGGGGTAAATACGTGCGCCGGAATAAAAAGGCCGCCAAGTTCATGGACTTTTTGCTGCAAAGTGTGTCCATCACATCGCGTACGCTGTGTGCTTAGATGGATGTTCTTCTGGTGAAGCCGGAGCCAATTTGAAAACTGTTTCATCTTAGTAAGTGTCGGTATATAGCAAAGAACATGGATTGGCCCATGGCAGTTTGCATCGTAAATCTCAATTTCCGTTCCTAAAATGAGCGTTGTCTTTTTATAACGAATTCCGCCTTCAGCTAATTCTGTTGCTTTTTGTTCTAGAAGAAGATGTTCCACTTCTTCGATTACTTCTGGGGAATGACAATCAATAATGCCGATTAAATCCAATCCTTTTCTCGAAGTAGCGGTCTCCAAAATATTTGTAAGCGTCAAGTTTTTGCTTCCTGTTATTTTTACTGCCCGACCTTTATAAGTACGACCAATATGTATATGTAAATCCGCATAAATTTCCTGCCACATTATGCACACATCCTTAAAAGAGTTGTTTTTTAAATAATACCCGAAATTCGAAGTTTATTTTCAACGTGGGGAAGATTATTTATATTAAATAACTCAGACAGTGGTCACGACATTCGAAAGCTGCCGAAGCAAAAAGGAAGGGGGCAAAACCCGAAAACACCCTTTTTTTCTATAAGAAAAAGGGTGTTTTTACTATGCTTAAAAATATACGTTTCTTAATAAGAGATTTTACTTGTCTAACGAAATTTCTAATTATGTTGCATTATCTTTAAATTCAGTTCTGTTAATCAACTGCTTCGGACAGTGTTGCTTTAGTTGCGGTAACATTTTCTGGAGACACGCGATTTTGCATATTTACATACGAGCGTTTATCCGAAACGAATGTTAAAGCAATCGCAGCAATTAAACCCGGAATGGCAAATGCGATGAAGTTCATTTCAATCGGCAATGCAATTGATAATAGGAAGCCGCCTAGAAGGGGACCCATCATGCCGCCCATACGCCCAATCCCGGATGCCATCCCTAATGCAGTGGAACGGATATTTGGCGGGTAGTACTGTGAAACGTATGCTTGTACAATATTTTGAGCACCGATTGTTGCAGCACCAGCGACAGCAACTAACACATAAATGTAAAACGTATTACCGCCAAACCCTAGAAGTGTTAAAGCGATTGCACCAGAGGCATACATCGGAACGAGCATTTTCTTTGAACCGTATTTATCACATAACCGGGCGATAATAATCGTACCGACCATTGCACCACCTTGAAGTGTAATGAGGAAGCCTAAGCTCGAGTTCAACCCATAGCCCGCTTCAATCATGAGCTTTGGCAACCATGTGTTTAATCCATAAACCATTAGAAGACATGAGAAAAACGCTGTCCAAAACATGACCGTACTTAAACCACGTTTATTATTAAATAATCCGACAACAGGAACTTTGGAATTATCAACCGGAATATGTTCGAGCTCTTCCGTTCCGTCAAATGTTATATTCGGATCTACTTTTCGTAAATTCTTGAATAACTCTTCTGTCTTTCCCCTTCTAGCAAGGTAAACTGCTGATTCCGGCAGCTTTTTATACATCAATGGTAATAATAGTAGTGGAATTCCGGCCACCCAAAAAATCGACTCCCAGCCTAAGCTTGGCATAATTAAGATACCTAAAATAGGGGCTAACATCCCGCCGACAGAATAGCCGCATAATACAATGGAAACGACCATACTGCGCATTTTTTTAGGTGAATAATCTGTCAATAATGCGATGACATTCGGCATAATGCCACCGAGGCCCAACCCAGCGAAAAAGCGGAAAATTGAAAATAACAATACATTTGTTGTAAAGCCACATAGGACTGTAAATAAGCTAAATAATACGATCGAAATCGCGGTAACTTTTTTTCGGCCAATACGGTCTGCTAAAATTCCTAAAATGATCGCACCAAACATCATACCGAACAAACCATAACTGCCAATTGCTCCGGCTTGAACTGTCGTCAATCCCCATTCCTCGATCAGTACAGGGACAACTGTACCATAGACCACTAAATCATACCCATCAAATAAAATAATGAGAAAACACCATGCCAATAAGCTGAAATGAAAGCGGTTAAACTTACTGTCTGCAATAACCTGTGCTACGTTAATTTTCTTCATATGCATTCCCCCTAAAAGTCACCAATCCCCATTGAACCGACTTAAATTATTAATATAGTGAACAAAGTTCATAATATTTATAGATAATAATATTCTGAATTAAGGTAATTTTCAATGTTTATTATTAAAAAAGTTTAAAAAAGTTAAAAAATCAAATTGTCTAGTTTATATAAATTTTTCGTTAAAATGCACAAAAGGGTAGGAGAACAATTATTTAATTTCTTTTTATGAGATATTTGTTAGTGAATGAATTAAAAGAGGGGTTAAATTAATATGTCCTGCTGACAGGGGAAATTCACTCAGCAGGACCGTTTATTTACTCGTAATTTCAATTAAACAATCGTTTTTATTGCTTGCCATTTTTCCATTACGACATCTTCATCAAACGTACTAATGATTCGATAGTTTTCGTCATCTAAAATGCGGTAATGCTTGCTTAAAAGATTTTGCTGAAGTCGGTGGTGTTTATATTCGTCGATGTTCTTCCACCAAACATAACCGCCCATTGTTTTTTCACGTGGGGTAATGATGACATTATGTGCGGTAAGTTCAATGACTTCCATCGGGTCGCCGCCAATACGGTTTTGTAATGTTTCGCTATGACGGAAGAGGGCGCAGATCGCAATCGTCGTTGTCCAGTTTGCATAAGTACGCTCTTTCTCGATTTGTACGAGTGTCTTTTTCGAAATGCCCAAAATTTCGGCCATTTTATCTTGTGTATAGTTATTTTCAGTGCGGATAAGTTTCAAACTTTCCGATGTTATTTGTATAATAAAATCTCGATCCATCGAATCACCTCGTGTAATAATACACTAAATATAACATAATGCCATTTCTATTTCGACGAATTGAAATAAAAAATAGCCTGAGCAAAATCGCCCAGACTACTTTCATATAACAATTATTCGTCCTTTCCTTTTCCGAGTAGCTTATTTGAAATGACAAGTCCGATTGCACCGATAATGATGAACGAAATCGAACGAATAAGGATGTCGAGCTCGGATAAATCAAAGAAAATCATCTTGATAATCCCGAAGAACAGTAAGCCAATACCGACCATCTTCAAATTCGAGTAGCTTCGTTTCGCTGCAAGGAACAACGAGAAGCAGGCGAAGGTGAAAATAAATACAGTATTTAGAATAACCGCTGAGCTCCAATTGATAAGATCATGGAAATTCATGAAATTCGTTATACTGAAAATCCATATAATCGAAATAATCATACTGGCGATCGTCAGTTGCTCTATATATTGGCTGAAAAACGTTTTGTAGTTTTTATAAATCCATCCTTTTTCCCAAGCATCAGCAACAATTGCCCACAGAATGGCAAAATACAAAATGCGAACGATAAGGGCGACGATAACTGCCTGGTCATCAACCCATACAGTGGAAAGTAAAACAAGTCCCGCAAACACATAAACGCCAGAAGCAAGCCAAGGAAGAAAATGACCGACGATTTCGGGTTTGACGACTAAAACAGCAGCAAATGCAAATGCAATTAAACTAATTGCTAAAAACGTTGTGTAGTGCTGCGGCATATACGCCCAGTCCAGTTTCCAAACATAAAGTAGGGCAACTAAATATAATAGGCACGGATAAATATCTTCCAATTTGAAAAGTCTCTTTTTCTCTTCAACCGGTGCAGCTTTATACTGAAGCAGGACTTTATAAAGACCTATTAGCATCGCTATAACAAGAACAATGTTCAAATGCTTCAATGAGAAGAATGGCTCCACTTCATAAAACATTAAAACGAAAAAGGCGAGTACAGAAAACGTAATACCCTTAACCCATTTCATGAAGAAAATCGCATGCTTCAACGCAACGACCAGTCCGCCAAATGACACGACAATCATCAGAAGCAATGACATTTCGCTTGAAATATTGAGCTGGGTAATAATATTCAGCAGTACAATAATCGATAATGTCCCGAACATATCAATCAACAGTCGTTCCGCACGCTTGAATACGATATATAAAGCGCCGGCTACAATCGCAAAGAACAAAACAAGAGCGATTAGTAACGGAGTCTCTTCACGAGAAAGTATTCCGTTTATGAGTGACAATACGATGACTGTAAAAGTGAATAGTAAACTAGCATGCAACTTACTATTACTAGAATATAACCGTATGAAACTTATGAGAAACAGACTGAAAACGGCAATGATCGCAAATGCAAAAAAGGCCAGTCGTTCATCATGGAATATCGAAACAACCGCCAGTGCTAAAACTGAAAAGGCCGTCCCGATATAAAGTGCTCTACGCTGTGTATGTTTTAAAATAACGACTTGCACAACGGCGAAAAGCAACACGACGAAAATGCCGATAATCACTCCGCTAAACTGCATGTATTCCAGTAAATACGGCAGTAATAATGACGTAAAGACAACGAGTGCTGTCAATGCTTCATTTCCTTTAACATAGCTGATGAAAACGCCGTAAATGATATAAATTAGGGCAAAAATTAATGCTACATATAAACTGAGCACATCATATAAAATGGCCCCCGCAGCAGTTGTTAAAATCCCGACAATGAAGGCACCACCGTAAAGCGATAACGCGACAACCCGTGATCCTTTTTCCTTTTTCTCCATATAGTAGGCACATGCGCCAAGACCGATCGATAATACAAAGCCGGCAATAATTTTGACGCTATCGGATAAGAAGCCGTAATCACTAACGAGTTTTAAACCCCAGAGGACACCGAGCACTAAAATGACCGTAAAGATTCGCGGTAATGCCCGGGTAAACAAGTCTTCCAGTGACCGCTTTTCCTTTTCTGGAATAGGGTCTTCTCTAGGAACAGTAACCGTACTTGGTACAGGTAGTTTTTTTCGTACAAAAGGTTTTACCGGTTCTGTTTGAACGGGTACAACTTGCTCTATTTTCACATGCTGCTTTAAATGCTGTACTTCTGTTTTTAATGAGCGTACTTCCTGTTCCAAAGCCGCAATCCGTTCCAGCATTTCTGTATCTCTTTCCACATAATCACCTCTTTCAATAAAAGTAATGATACTCTATTAGTGTAATTTTACACTTTTGTGCAGTGGAAGTAAATTGTTTTCGGAAAATTCATTTACCGTAAAACTAATCTATAAATAAGGGGCGAGAAAAATAGTAAAAGGACTATTTATGAGAATGTCATGCATATTATTTATCATTTGAAACTATAATTAAGTAATATAGAAATAAATAAAGAAAATTAGTAGGGGGTAATATGAGTAATTTAATAATTTTTTCAATCATTTTTCTAATCGTCCTAGTAATTTTTATCAAGCTGTTTCGTTCCTTTACCGCACAATTATATATTCGAAGCAGAATACGAAAAGGAATCAGGCGGAATTTTAAACAAATTAAATTGGCAAAAGGCAATAAGCAACAGCTTTTTGACGTATATAAAAGTGTATATAATAACGCGACATCAAAACCAAATCGATTATTTGCCTCCAGAGACCGAGATAAATTTGAACTGAAAGCAAATACGGAATTAAACCGTATGACGAGAAATCCTTTTACAAAACTGTATGCAAGCGCATTAACGTATTCAAAAGGGTTATTTACATGTCTTTTTCTTATTGCGACAATTCTTTCAGGAGGAATTTTGAAAGATGAAGTAAAAGCCTCTTCATTGACATTACCGACAGTTGACCAAGACATTCAATTAAAACTGAATGTTAACTTGGAAGATAAAATCGATCAGATCGTGACAAGCTTTATGCAAGGTGAAAATAAACTGCAAAGCTTTAATTTTCAAGATTTGGCGAATAAGAAGGTTGTTCCGGTTTATGATGTAAAAGATTTACCGCAGGCAGTGACAAATGTGGAGCAGTTAGGCCAGGCAATCGCCCATCATATGTCGCAGTTTGAACATCAGTTTACGGTTTACTATGAAGGCGATGTCTCCGATTTTGAAACGACAATAGATGAAGTTTTTGCATGGCTGGAAGTAAATGAACCGTATTTATGGGCGGTCATGGGCGAGTTCTCAACACGCGCCAAATACTACGGCAATAAAGTTGAATGGCATGCAGCGGTAAACTATGATTTAACAGCAGAAGAAAATGCCATTGTGCTTGGGAAGATCGATCAAATTATAAGTACAATTCCGGAGAACGCAACGGTATCGGAAAAAGTGAAATTTGTGAATGATTATCTAGTTGTGCATACGGAGTACAATGTGAACAGTAAAGCAAATCCACATACACCGTATTCTGTTTTAATGAATGGGGAAGGTGTCTGTGAAGGATATGCATTGGCTGCATTATTAATGTTTGAAGCGCTCGGTATCGAGGCGAAATATGTTGTCGGTAATGCCGGCGGACCACATGCCTGGAATTTGGTGAAAGTGGATGGACAGTGGTATCACCTCGATATTACATGGAATGACCCGGTTCCGGATCAGGGAGATCGAGTCCATTATCAATATTTCCTCATAAGCGATGAAAAACTTTCGAATGACCATGAATGGATTAAAGCGGATTATCCGAAAACATCTGTAAATGATTACCTGTAAAAAATAATATTGACAAAAGAATGTATTAACCACATAATACACTTATTGGGTGTATGAAGTGCTTAATACATTTTTTTATGCATACTGTATTAAGCAGTTAGTACAGAGTTCGGTTAGATGGATTTTTTTGCAGATAGTGTACTAAGTGAGTAATACACGAGAGGAGCTGAACAAGGTGGATGTGAAATTCAATAACCGGGATCCTGTATATGTGCAGGTTATCCGTCATTTTAAGGAACAAATTGCAAAAGGTTCGTTTGCGCCAGGGCATGTCATCCCATCTAGACGGGAGTTGGCCAATCAGCTCAAAATCAACCCGAATACAGTGCAGCGTGCCTATAAGGAAATGGAGGAGCAGAAATTGATTTATACAGAAGGAAATATGCCAAGTTGCATTACGAAAGATGAAGCGGTACTAAAAAGTGTACGTGAAGAATTAATCAGTGAAGCGGTGCAAGTATTTATCAGTTCGATAAAATCAATCAATGCGCCACTTCCCGAAATAATGGAGCTCGTACAGAAACAGTATGAGGAGGCGGAGCATCGTGATTGAAGTTAAAAGTGTCTCTAAAAAATATAAAAGAAAGCAAGTATTGAAAGATATGAGCTTTACTGCAGAAAAAGGGCAAATTACATGCCTGATCGGAATTAACGGTGCAGGAAAAACGACCATTATGAAATCTATCATGGCGCTCACTCCGATTGACCGTGGCGAAATTTTAATCGATGGAAAAAAAATCAGCAAAGATGCGTACGAAAAAATTACGTATATTCCAGACCGTCTGACAATGTCACCAAACTATACAATTGCACAAAGCTTCGAGTTTATGGCCGATTTTTATAAAGTGTGGAATGAACAGCGGGCAACAGAACTTCTCGCATTTTTTCAACTGGATCCGAGCGATAAAATTTCAAGCTTATCAAAAGGGAACACGGCAAAAGTTAATTTACTGCTTGGCTTGGCATTGGATGTAGACTACATACTAATGGATGAGCCATTTTCAGGAATCGATATCTTTTCTAGGGAACAGATTGCGAATGTCTTTACGAGTCATTTAATCGAAAACCGAGGCGTCATTATTACAACACATGAAATTAATGATATTGAGCATTTAATCGATAAGGCGGTGCTTATTGGAGACGGCCGTGTATTAAGAGAAATGGATGTAGAACAAATGCGGGAAACAGAAGGCAAATCCGTAGTAGATGTAATGCGGGAGGTGTATGTCGGATGAATCATTATATAAAGCTCGTCAATTTTGAAGTGAAACGATTTAGTAAACTCTTTCTAGCTTTAATAATTGCGGTAGTAGCAGCCCAAATTTTCGGTGCCATTATCACGTCTTTACATTATGTAAGTAATGCGGAAACAACGATGCTGCGTGAACAAATG
Organism: Solibacillus isronensis; assembly: GCF_023715405.1. NCBI lineage: Bacteria > Bacillati > Bacillota > Bacilli > Caryophanales > Caryophanaceae > Solibacillus > Solibacillus isronensis. The sequence goes on along the minus strand of NZ_JAMBOC010000002.1, from coordinate 103,353 downwards.
ACAGTAAGCGACTATATACAAAACTATGGTGCGTATTCACTGCAGAACTTTTTATTTTCGGAATACTTCATACTATCCGTTGTATTTGCAGCAGCTTTACTTATGATTTATGTATTTTTTATTTGGTATCGTGACTGGTTAGGTAAATCATCGGTTATTTATCGTTTGCTCATGCTTCCTACAGCACGCAGAAATGTGTATTTTGCCAAATTAACAACAATTTTGCTTTTTGTTTTCGGTTTAACAGGAATGCAAATCATCTTACTGGAAGTTGTGAAACAAATTACTCAACAAATAGTACCTGACCAATTGTGGCAGGCTGACAGTGTAATTTATATTTATTCTACTGACATACTGAATTTATTGTATCCACAATCACCGTTATTATTTGTTTTCTATTATGTAATTGGCATTACAGCTGTTGCCGTAATTTTTACCTCTATATTATTTGAACGCAGCTATCATCTTAAAGGGATTTTCCTGGCATTAATCTATATTGTCATTTCAGTTGTCATTGTAATGGTTCCAGTAATCATTCAAACGATCACCGATTATTTTTATACGAATGAGATTTATTTAATCGTTACTGGGTTCAGTATTTTAACTACTGCCCTTGCGATTTATTTAGCAGATTATTTATTAAAACGAAAGATTAATGTGTAGAGGAGGGGAATTACATGAAAAAATATTGGCAACTTCTTTTAATTGCCGGAATCATCGTTGTAACATTTACTGTGCACTATATACAAGTAGTGAACGCAAAAGACAAAGAGTATGATTTTACGTTCGAAAAAATTTCAGGTGATGATAAATATATAGATTCATTGATGTTCGAAACAAGCGTTGAGTATGGGATAGGATACAATTTACTTCTTATTAGTAAAGATGAATCCACATTAATTGAATCTATTCATAACCGTACAGTGCCGATAATGTTTCAAAAACTTATAGATGAACATAAAAGCTTTATGCGCGGTAAAGCATTTATTGAAAATAACTATTTTGAGGACGATACGAAGCTTATTTATATGAATGAACCTGAGGAAGGCTGGAAGATAAAAGAAGGGGACACATATAGTTATGAAGTTGATATACTGGATAAAGTGAAGGATGAAAAAACTTCATTTACTATCGAGTCACAACTGAAAAATAGATATAACTGGGTTTTTTATAATGACATTACGGTTGTTGATAATGAGCTTAAACTTATTGTAAAACAAATGGATAATGACGGAAGCGAAAAAATGTATCAAGTAATTATTGATTTGAAAAAGCAGCAGCTGCTGAGTGAAACTTTACTTGAAGAAGCAACAACGGATGATACGACAAGAAGAAGTATTGATTCCTACAATTCTTATTCAAATTTAGGACATGAAAAATACCACGTCTATTCTATAAATTCTTTTGATTTGAAAAATCCTGAACAAGATCTTATTTCACATCAGTTCAGTGCGTTAAATACGGAAACGAATGAAATAACTGATATTCAGTTACCGGAAGGTTTAGATCAGAACATGCAAAGTATTGAAGTGGATGATAATTATTTAGTTATCGCCTATTCAACAAAAGAGGAAATAGTCATTTACAGATATAATATCGGACAGCAGCGATGGCTTGAACCGATTACTGTACCGTATTCTGAAAAAGTGTTAGTTCCTGAACTTAATAGCACGGCTACGCTAAACGGAAAATTCTACGTCATGACAGAAGTGAATAACGATTTTATACTCAAGATTTTTGATATTGAACAAGGTACATTATTATATGAAGGAAAACTTATCAATAATAATGTGGAACAAAAATATTATATTCACATAACTGATGTTTATGAATTAGAAAAGTAACTGAAAAGATTTAAAACTCAATGAATTTGGCTACCAACAGATTTTTGGAGTATATAATAGAAAGATACTTAATCGTGCATTTGCGGAAAATCTTTAAGATATTCCGGCAAGCCGTTATTAATTAACGCATTATCTTTAATTTAATTATTCCATTTCAATGGGTAAAGAAAAGAAATAAACTTAAATGCACATAGCAAATCCCGCTATCTTAAATGGTAGCGGGATTTTTTTGATCGGTTCAACTCTCAAAGAATATTATAGTCTTAAACAAATGATTGACTGAATATTCACATTTATTTACACTGAGGAAAATGAGGCGACATAGAGAGACAGCTAGAATTAGACAAAGGAGAGGGTATGTTGTGTTTAAATGGAAGAGCAAAGAGCAGTTAAGGCAATTATTATGTGAACTTGTACAAGTAAAAAGTGTTTCAGGTTCACAGGCAGAAAAGGAATTCCCTGATATTGTAGTGAATAAACTGTCGGAGCTGGCCTATTTCAAAGAAAACCCTGGCCATTTAAATCGAACATATTTGAGTGACGGGCGCAGTTTCATTAGCGCATTGGTCAAAAAATCTCCGAATACTAAAAAGACAGTTGTATTAATTAGTCACTTTGATGTAGTGGATGTACAGGAATACGGAAAATGGAAACAATATGCTTTTGATCCTGAGAAGCTAACGGAACAATTTTACTCGATCAAAGACGACTTGCCTGAAGCAGTGCGAGTTGATATGGAGAGCGGAAACTGGCTATTCGGCAGAGGGACAATGGATATGAAATGCGGGCTTGCCTTGCATATGTCCATTGTTGAACAAGCGACGTTCGGAGAGTACGACGGCAACATTCTTTTATTGACCGTTCCTGATGAGGAAGTAAACTCTGAAGGGATGCGAGCAGCGGTTCCAAAACTTGTACAACTTCTGGAAGAGCATAATCTTGAATATACAACAATTTTAAATTCAGAGCCGATGTTCAGCAATTTTCCTGGCGATAAAAATAATTACTTCTATACCGGATCTATCGGAAAAGCATTGCCGGGCTTTTTATGCTACGGGAAGGAAGCCCATGTCGGGGAACCTTTTGGTGGATTGAATGCAAATTATATGGCATCGGTAATCACAGCTGAAATGGAATTAAATACGGATTTTTGTGAAAAGGTGGGCGAAGAAATTACACCGCCTCCTACGAACTTAATTTATCACGACTTGAAAACGGAGTATTCCACACAAATTTCACACCGGGCTGTGACGCTGTTTAATTTATTTTTATTTGAAAGAAGCATGACAGACGTTGTTTCATTGCTCCAGCAAAAAGCGATTAGAGCAGCAAGTGAAATAGAACAGTCCTATATGAACAAAGCTACGAAGTACTCACAGCATACGGAGTTTACACCGCAAGAATTAAAGGTGAAGGTCATGACGTATGAGGAGATTTACGAATATGCGCTGGAGAAATACGGTGAGGAAAAAGTTGAAGGGCTTCTATCAAATCGTGACAGCGAAAAAGATGATCGGAAACGAACGATTGAACTAGTCGATCAATTAGCTGCGTTATGTAATGAACTGGCACCGATGATTGTCATTTTCTTTGCGCCGCCATTTTATCCTGCAATCAGTTCGGGCAAAAATGGACTCATCAGCAACCTTGTAAATGAGTTGAAGCAATACACGCAGGAAACATATGATATGGAGTTCCACATTCAAAACTATTTCGCCGGAATATCGGATTTAAGTTATGTAGGTTTAAACTATGAAAACAGTTCAATTGCGTCGCTTATAAACAATATGCCGGTTTGGGATAAAGGCTACTCGCTGCCGATCGGGGATATGAAAAAGCTGAATGTACCGGTGCTGAACATTGGTCCGGTTGGGAGAGATCCGCATAAGTGGACAGAGCGGCTTGACGCGGATTTTGCATTTGTAACATTAGTCGATCTATTGCAATTGACAATTGAAAAATTATTCGCTGCGCATTATGAGGTGAATGAACAAATAGTAAGCAAATAATACTCTGCCTTTAACGTTTTAACGTTAGATTTATGTTACAGTGGGAATACTAACCGCGAAATAGAGCGGAGTTGGAGGCTTATTATGACAAATACAGTAGACGAACTATTAGAATCGCTCGTGGCAGCGACAATAAATAATGAAGTGAAGTGGAGTAAAGGTACGGAAGCACTGGAAGATGTGTTAGAAGAAGTATACGGCAACACGGAAAAGCTTTATTTCTTCTTTGATGAAGAAGAAGGTTCAAACATCGTTTTAGCAACGTATCAATATTACGAAGGCGAAGTAGAAGCCGATGAATTTTTAAAAGAAGGCATAAGCCTGTTTGTCATCGATGCAGATGATTTTGAGATTTTAAATGAAGTAACAGATGAAGATGCAGACGATGCAAAGTTATTTCCTGCTTTAATGGAAGCGATTGAAGAAGCGAAGTAAACTTTAAAGATATAACGGGTGTGGACAGTGTTTTATATGGTTCACACCCTTATTTTTTATTTATACGAGCTCAAACACTATGCCTTCAGGATAAATGCCAATATAGGTCTCCTCATCATTTAAATAGGCAATTTCCGCTCCATCAATTACTTGATGTTCGGTTAGTACTGTTAAGATTGATCTCAGTGCTAATCCTAAATCAACAACGAGGCAGAACGTAATGCCGGCACCATCCCCGATTTCGGAGCCATAAAGCTCGCCGTTTCCAGTTTCGTGCAAAATATCATCTAATAAATCCTCCACGAACAGGCTTCTTTCTTCCGCTTCTTCAAACTGCTCTTCCAGTTCATAACGGTATTGAACAGCAATTTTAATTAAAGAACCGGGATCTACATATTCATAGCCTTGATTGACCTTCTCTGCTGCAAGTTTTTCCATGACGCGTTTAGAACTTTGGAAAAATCCTAACGGCAGTTCCTCCTCCATACCTTGCTCACCTAATGTCCCGGATAATATATGAATCTGCTTATTCATTTTCCAGGCTTGCCAAAATTGTGTGCCACCGTTCATTTTCTTTAATAATCGAATCATTTTCCATCCTCCATATCCTATCTAAAATCTCATACCCATTAAACTATGTAACTAGACAACAGAAAGTTAAAAAAAGGAATCTTTTTTTCTCGCACTTTTTTTATTAGAACAATTAAACACGATTTCAGAAAAACTCAACCCGATATTGGAAAGTCTGGAGGTGATATTAGAACAACTGGAGAATAAATTTGAAAATCGCAACTTTATTAGAACAAATAAAATGATATTAGAACTTCTGTAACTATGTTAGAATACCCGGCCAAACTCTAGTGACACCCGGCACAAATCCCGGACAACATAATCCAGCCCAACAAAAAACGCCCGGTAACCACTCAACCAAGGCGTTCCACTCAACCAATCAATAACCGCTATTCAACAATTTAAACCCTTTCACCGCTAACGGCACTTCACCAAAGGGCTTTTGATCAAATTGTTCTTCGATATAAATTTCCGCCAGCATCTGCTCGCGTTCACCGCCCGATTCAGCATGCTTTACTGCGACAACTGCTTCGTATAGACGAGCAAGCTGTTGCATCAGCGGTTTTGCTTCGAGCGTTTGCATTGCCGGATCTAGTGTGACAAACACTGCAAAACGCTGCTCCACGACAGAGGCAAGCTGCTGCAAATACGGATGGCTCGTTTGCTGTAGTTCATGAAGGAGCGTAATATGCGCATTTTTTTGCACAAGGCGAATCAGCTCATGTGCCAAAATGTTCGCAGTTCCTTCCCAAACGGTTAATACTTGGGCATCCCGAAGTAAACGGGGGAGTACGAAATCCTCGATATAGCCGTTGCCGCCATGTAGTTCAATTGCTTCATGGGTAAATTCAATCGCCCATTCTGCTGTTTCCTTTTTTACTAACGCAATTAACAGGCGGACGATTTGCTGTTCGTCTTCAGATGCATTACCGTCGATAACCTCCTCATAGCGCGATACTAAATCAAATAACGCGACAAGTGATGCATGCCATTTTGCGTGCAATGCGCCTAACGTTTGCTTCACCATCGGAAACTCGGCAACAGTCTGGCCAAAAGCAATACGCCCGTTTGTATAATGGACCGCTTCATCAAGGGCACGTTTCATAATGCCGACTGATGCTGCGGCATTGCAAATCCGGGATAAGTTCAGTGCTTCGAGCATATAGTAAATCCCTTTGGACGGATCCCCGACAACATATGCTTTCGCACCGTTAAATTCAACTTCACCTGATGGTACCGCTTTTACGCCAAGCTTATCTTTCAATCGGCGGATTGTAATGTGATTAAGCTCACCATTGTCTTCACGCCACGGTACAGCAAACAATGTTAAGCCTTTCGAGCCTTGCTTGGAATTGGTCGTCTGGCGTGCAAGTACCATTGCCACTCCGCACATACCCGCATTCGACGCAAAGTACTTTTCGCCGTATAAACGCCACTCACCTTGTTCGAATCGCGCTTCCACGATGTTCGCACCGACATCGGAACCTCCTTGACGCTCCGTTAAAAACGTGGCTCCTTCAAATAATTCGGTTTCGCCTGTTGCACAAATATGCGGCATAAACTTCTGCTTGAGCTCATCAGATGCATAGTGCTCGAATAAATAAGCCGTGGCCATCGTCAATGTAACAGGACAGTAAAAGCCGGGCTCAGTTTGCGACAATAAATAACCTTGTGCAAAGCTGTATACATAATTGCCTTTATGACCTAATTCCGGAATGTCTTTATGCACATAGCCGACAATTCCTGTTGCATAAGTCTCGGCAACCGTTTGTTTATAGCCTTCGTTTACAATGACTTCACTCACTTCATCGCCGTATGCATTATACCGACGTAATCTCGGTTCGCCTTCCCGGTCTGTCACTTTGGCACGGGCATCAATTGGTCCTGCACAAAGCGCACCGAATGCAGTCAGCCGTTCATCTGCATAACGGTAAAAAGAAGGCGAAAGCTTTTGCTGTAATAGCTGATGCAATGTTTGATCAAATTCATAAAAGTTCTGGCTCTTTTCACGTTTATTGGCTAACACTTGCATTTGCTTCACCTCTTAGCTGTTGTTTTAATATTTTACCGGAAGCATTTCGCGGAAGTGCTTCAGCTTGTTCAAAGAATTTCGGGATTTTAAATGCGGCAAGTTTGCCTTCTAAGTGCTCGCGAATTTCCTGCTCGGAAACAGGGACTTTCGCACAGTAAACCGCTTTTACAGTTTCACCCCATTCAGGATGCGGCACGCCGAACACCGCTACTTCAAAAATAGCGTCATGCAGCAGCATCTGATCTTCAATTTCTTTCGGATAAATATTGACGCCGCCGGAAATAATTACATCTTTTTTACGGTCAACAATGTAAATATAGCCTTCCTCGTCAATGCGGGCTAAATCGCCTGAACGTACCCAGCCATCAACGAAAGTATTTTTCGTTTCTTCAGGATTTTTATAGTACTCTTTCATATTACCTTCACCATATAAAACGATTTCGCCAATTTCTCCAGGAGTTACATCTTCATTTAATGTGTTAATAACACGCAGCTCTGTTCCGAATGGTGCACGCTTTCCGATACTACCTGCTTTATGAGGATGGTCGGCAGCATGTAAAATCGACCCGCTCGGACCGGCTTCCGTTAAACCGTACACACATACTAAGTTGTCCGTATTAAACTGCTGTTGAATATAGACGACTTCTTTTTCAGACAGCGGTGCCCCTCCGTAAACCCACCATTTCATTGACGAAAGGTCTGCATTTGCGATGCGCGGTGAGCCGGCAGTTAAAAGATAGGCAACAGGTGCCCCGAAAAAGTGTGTCGTTTTGTATTTTTCTACCGTATCTATTAACAAGTCAGGCGTAAACGTCGGTGTGAGTACAGCGGTTGCCCCGACTAAAACAGCTGTAACTAAAAATAAATTCAATGGAGCTGAATGCGTTAACGGCATCATAATCAGCATTCGACTTTCAGGCTTTACTTCCATTTCAATTGCAATCATATGCGATACAGCAAGTACATTACGGTTAGTCAGTAAAACTCCCTTTGGATTGCCGGTTGTGCCCGAAGTATAAAGTAAAGTAGAAAGATCATCTTCCACTAAATTACAGCAAACAACCTCATTACCTTCAGCCTCGAATTGATTGAAGCTTTGCCAATCATGAATGACAGGACCTGTTTTTACTTTCAGACCGTTGAACATAATCGTAGCAGCCTGTTCGAAAATCAGCTCATGTACAAAGATCGCCTTTGCATCACTATGATTGAGCACATATTCAATTTCACGCGTGACAAACTTGGCATTGATTGGAACTACAACTGCACCAATACGCTGAATGGCAAAGTAAAGTGCGGCAAACTCTTTCACGTTCGGCATGAAAATCCCGACTTTATCACCTTTAACAATTCCGTTTGCGCGCAATGAGCCGGCGATTTTATTTACTTGTTCATCCAATTGTTGATACGTCGTTTCCTGACCGAGACTAATGACAGCAATTTGATTCGGATACTTTCTTGCATGACGAGCTAACAGATTAGAAATATTCATGATTGGTCCTCCAATAATAGAATTAGTTTTTCCCGAAAAATAGCTTCCGTCCTTTCGATATCTTGACGGATTTCATACAACTCTTGAATCTTCTGATCAATTTCCCTTAACTTTTGCTGACCGTATTCGATTGTCCGCTCCAACTGTTTAATACCAGTACGATCAAGGTCAAAAAGTAAAATCATTTCCTTGATTTCTTCCATAGAAAAGCCATACTTTTTTCCGCGGATAATTAACTTAATCTTTGCCTCCTCTCGTTTGGAATAGTGGCGCATTCCATTATGAGGTCGTGTCGGTTTCAAAATCCCGAGTTCTTCATAGTAGCGCAATGTTCTCGTTGTGAGTGCATATTCTTTAGCGATCGTTTTAATGGATTTCATATAAGGCACCCCCATTGGCGAAAGTATACCATTTACGTTAACGTCAATTTAAAGAGAAATAAAGATTAAAATAGAAAAAATATTTATTAAGGGATGAAATAATGGGGAAGTGAGGTTTGAGTCAAATACAATCGTTATACTTTAGAAGTTATGATAAGGTTAATAGTCCTTATTAAATTCAGCTTGTTTCTCAATCGAGAAGCCGCTTTTTTATTTATATTCGTATAAAATTCTTACTATATAAAAAATAATCCGCAATAAGTAATAATCTCATTGACAATCATTATCAAATAGCATTATTATTTTAATTAGTGAAAATGATAATTGTTATCAATCAATTTTAAGGAGCGTTAATTAGATGAAAACGAAAAAGTTCTATTCTTTAATGGCAATGCTTTTCGTAGCAATGGGCTTACTAGTTGTTGCGGGCTGCTCAGATAAAGAAACAAGTACAGATGAGAATAAGTCAAATGAAACAACAGGCTCTTCGAATTCTGAAGATTCGGCAACTCAATACCCAATCGTAATTAAACATGCATTAGGAGAAACAGTAATTGAAGAAAAACCGGAACGTGTAGCAACAGTTGCATGGGCAAACCATGATGTGGCACTTGCTCTTGGTGTAGTACCAGTAGGTTTCTCAGCAGCAAATTACGGTGTACAAGATGAAAGCGGTATGCTTCCATGGACAGCAGAAAAATTAAAAGAGCTTGGTGAAGAAAATCCGAACATCTACCAAGATACAGATGGTATAGATTTTGAAGCAATCTCAGATTCAAATCCGGATGTGATTTTAGCGGCATATTCAGGAATTACACAAGAAGAGTATGATACATTAAGCGAGATTGCACCAGTTGTTGCATATCCGGAAATTCCATGGGTTATTACATGGCGTGACCAAATCCTATACAATTCAAAAGGTATGGGTATGGAAGAAGAAGGTAAACAATTGATCGCTGATACAGAAAAATTAATCCAAGATAAAGCAAACGAATTCCCGGAAATCAAAGGTAAGAAAGCGGCGTTCGGTATGTTTAACGCTACAGATTTATCGAAGTTCTATATCTATACACCAGCTGATCCACGCGGTGAATTACTGGAAGAGCTAGGTATGGAATATCCGGAAAGCATTAAAGCGCAAGTTCAGGATGAAAACAGCTTCTATATCGAGTTAAGTGCAGAAAATGCAGATGCTTTAAATGATGCTGAAATTCTGATTGCCTATGGCGATGACAACACATTAAAAGCACTTCAGGCAGATCCGATTCTAGGTAAAGTACCTGCAATCAAAAATGGTACGGTTTTAATTATTCCTGACAACACACCACTTGCTGCTGCAGGAAATCCGAACCCGCTGTCAATTCAATATACAATCGACGAATATGTAACTTTAATTTCGGAAGTTGCAAAAAAGTTAAAGTAATATGAAAAGTACATCCGTTTTAGAAAAGAAGCAAATTATGATGCCGCGTAATTTTATAAAAGTATTAGTGCTTTTAATAATTTTACTCGGACTATGTATACTAGCATCACTTGTATTTGGTTCGCGGATGATTAGCTGGACAGACCTTCTGAATGGGTTATTCCATTCAGAGGCTCAGTCTCATGAAGCGAACGTCGTAAGGCAGCGTGTAGTAAGAACAATTTTTTGCTTACTATGTGGTGCAGCATTAGGTGTTTCCGGAGCGCTTATGCAATCGGTGACACGTAACCCTATTGCAGATCCAAGTATATTAGGTGTCAATACAGGGGCATCCCTTTTTGTCGTTTGCGGCATTGCCTTTTTGAATATCAGTTCAGCAAATCAGTATATTTGGCTTGCGATAGCGGGAGCTTTTATTACCGCTATTTTTGTATTTGGGATTGGTTCAATGGGAAAAGGTGGTGCGACACCATTAAAGCTCGTGTTGGCAGGTGCAGCTACGAGTGCAATTTTATCATCACTGGTTGTGGCAGTCATGATACCAAGAACGAATGTAATGGATCAGTTCAGATTTTGGCAAGTCGGAAGTGTCGGTTCCGGCAGCTGGGATACGATCACGTTATTTATTCCATTTATAGTAGTAGGACTATTTATTGCCTTAATTACAGCTCCGGCATTAAATGCAATGGCATTAGGTGATGATGTTGCGACAGGGCTGGGTGTACGCACAGGTACTGTAAGAATTGTAGCGGCATTAGGTGGCGTATTATTATGTGGTGCTGCAACAGCATTGGCAGGTCCAATCGGCTTTATTGGTTTATTAGCTACACATATCGTACGTCTCGTAGTAGGTCCTGATTTACGTTATATTATTCCGATGTCAGCATTGTCGGGGGCAATTATTTTAACCTTTTCCGATGTGATCGGAAGGCTTCTTGGCAGTCCAAGTGAGCTCGAAGTTGGAATTGTGACGGCCTTTATAGGTGCGCCGATTTTAATTTTAATTACGATGAAAGCGAAAATGCGTGCAATATGATGAATGAAACGATGAATATGATTAAGACGTCAAGATTAAAAAGAAAACGCCGGTTTATATTGATGACTACCTTGATGGCAATCATTTCGCTAGTACTTTGCGGTTTGATGCTTATGCTTGGCAACACGATTTATCCGGTACAGGATGTCATAAAGGTTTTACTAGGTGAACAAGTGAAGGGAGCATCCTTTGCGGTAAATACAATTCGTTTTCCAAGAATGGTGGCCGGTTTGTTTGCAGGCTTTGCATTTGGTGTCGGGGGCTATATTTTCCAGACGATGCTGCGCAACCCGCTTGCAAATCCAAATGTAATCGGAATTACAACAGGTTCAAGTGCAGCAGCTGTATTTTGTATCATTGTATTAAATGCAAGCAATACGGTTGTATCCATCGCAGCTGTAATAGGAGGCCTTGCAACAGCTATCTTTATCTATCTGCTGGCAAAAGGCACATCCTTTTCGATTGGTCGACTAATTTTAATCGGTATCGGCATTCAGGCGATGCTGACGGCCTTTATCAACTATTTAATGCTCATCGGGGATACACATGATATTCCGGCTGCAATGAGATGGCTAAGCGGTAGTTTAAACGGTGCAAAATTAACGAACTTATACCCGCTTATCCTTATCGTGTGTATTTGCACACCGATTTTAATGTATTTTGCAAAGCGTCTGGAAATGCTGGAGCTTGGTGAACAGGCAGCAACCTCTTTAGGCGTCAATACAAATCAAACGAGAGTCATCCTTATTATTACGTCGGTGCTCATGATTGCATTAGCGACTGCTGCAACCGGTCCGATTGCCTTTATTTCCTTTTTGGCAGGCCCAATCGCAAAAAAATTAGTAGGTGTCGGATTTTCAGGTCTTATTCCTGCAGGTTTAATCGGTGTCATTTTAGTATTGGCGGCAGATCTTATCGGACAGTTTGCTTTTGAGACACGCTATCCGGTAGGGGTCATTACAGGGATAATTGGTGCACCATACTTAATTTATTTATTAATCCGTATTAATCGGAAAGGAGATTTATGATGAAATCGACACATACATTCCAAACGGAAAATCTTGTTGCAGGCTATGACAACAAAGCGATTTTACAAGGTGTTAGTCTAGCGATTCCAAGCAATAAAATCAGCATAATTATCGGTTCGAATGGCTGTGGAAAATCGACACTTTTAAAAACGATGGCACGATTAATCAAGCCAATCTCCGGCCAAGTATTGTTGGATGATAAATCGATTAACAAAATCCCGCCGAAGCAGCTTGCACGTGTTTTAGGACTTCTTCCGCAATCACCGATCGTACCTGAAGGCATCACAGTTGCTGACTTAGTTGGCAGGGGCCGGTTTCCGCATCAGAGCTTTTTAAAAGGCTGGTCAACTGAGGATTACGATGCAGTTGCGGAAGCGATGGAAATGATGAACATTACCGAACTTGCCGACAGTCATATCGATGAGCTGTCAGGAGGGCAAAGACAACGTGTATGGATTGCAATGGCACTTGCACAGCAAACCGACATTTTGTTTTTGGACGAACCGACTACATACTTGGATATTACGTACCAAGTGGAGATTTTGGACTTATTAACGGATTTAAACCGTAAGTACGGAACGACAATTGTGATGGTACTTCATGATATTAATTTATCCGCCCGCTATGCCGACTATATTTTTGCTTTACATAAAGGTCAACTTGTTTCGGAGGGAGCACCAGCACACGTCATTACGAGTGAATTGATCAAAGATATATTTAATTTAAGCTGTGTTGTCACACAAGATCCTGTTTCGGATTCGCCTTCTGTTGTACCTATCGGAAGACACCATTCGAAATCCGGAATGCTCGTTTAGCTGCAACTTAGTCAATGGAATCCGGAGGCGATTTCGCGAAAAGCGTTATTGTCCGACAAATGAAAAGAATGGAGTGTTTCGAATGAACGATATTTATGATGTAACAATAATTGGCGGTGGTCCTAGCGGATTATACAGTGCGTTCTATGCAGGGTTGAGAGATTTAAAAACAAAAATCATTGAGTTTCAGCCGACGCTCGGCGGGAAACTTCATGTTTATCCTGAAAAAATCATTTGGGATATCGGCGGTATGCCTCCAACACCAGCACAGCAAGTCATTGAAAATCTCATTAAACAGGGGCTGACATTTAAGCCAACCGTATGTCTAAATACGAAAGTCGATTTCATAACAAAAAAAGATGATTTATTTGTGATTGAGACAAGTTCAGGCGAAAAACACTATTCGAAAAAAGTGATCGTTGCAGTAGGTGGCGGCATTATCAGTCCGATTAAATTGCATATTGAAGGCGCGGAAAAGTATGAAGTATCGAACTTGCATTATACAATTCGAGGCATTCAAAGCTTTAAGGACAAGTCACTGCTGATTTCAGGCGGCGGCAACTCGGCGATTGACTGGGCGAAGGATCTGATCGGCATTGCCAAGCAGATTACAGTTATTTACCGAGGCGAAAAGCTATCTGCACACGAAGCACAAATCCGGCATTTGCAGGATAATGGCGTTCCGATCATTACAAATACACAGATTAAAACACTTGTAGCGAATGAGACGAAGACAAAAATAGAAGAAGTTATTTTGGAAAATGTCGTAACAATGGAAACATCGAAAATTGTAGTGGATGATGTCCTTGTCAACCACGGCTATGACCGGGATTCTTCATTTTCTTTTGATGCGGCACTTTCTCCGGAAAAAGATAAGGACTATGACTATTATTATTTGACGGACGGTAAAGGGCTGACATCGGTAGACGGTATTTATGCTGTTGGCGATATTTCCAAATATGATAATAAAGTATATTTAATTACCGGTACATTCCAGGATGCTGTCAATGCGATCAACGCCATCAAAATTAGCCTTGAACCAACAGCAGATCAGTATGCAAAAGTTTCTTCACATAATGAAGTGTTCGAAAAACGCAACAGGGAACTAATGAAGGACATTCTGGTGAACGGCTAGTACGATCAAATAGAATAATTACAACGCAGAAGTTTTTGTGAACTTCTGCGTTTTTTTATGATATAAGGGTAATATTCAATTATAATGAAAGTACCAGATTTATGGAATTTATACGGTGTATCTGAGGAAGGGGATTGCGATGGTTTTTCAAAGAGTAGTTGATTATAAATGGCTCTTGATTGCATGTGTCATTTTACTGGGCAATATGATTGTTTATCAGTTATCGTTTGTTTCCGCACTTTCAGATGAGCAAGTACATGGAATGGTAATCGGTTCACTAATAGACTGTGCGGTTGTGGCACCGGCACTTCTCCTGCTGCAAAAAGGAAAATGGACTATCAAAAATTTTGTTGTCTTTGTTGCTGCGGGTATTTTATTTGCTCGACTAGTCATCCCTAATGGATTAATGGAGCCTTTCCGTTATATAACTTTTTCTGCAATCGCTGTTGAAGCGGGATTGGTTTTAATAGAATTAATCATTTTATTTGTTTTCATAAAATATTTACCTAGCACCATTCGGTCGGTCAAATTAGAGCAGGAGCAACTTATTTTTGCATTTCCTCGAATCGTAGCAGAGAAAGTAAAAGATAATGTATTGATGAGAGTACTTTGCCAGGAGATACTTGTTTTTTATTATGCGTTTTGCAGTTGGAAGAAAAAACAGCCAAGCGGATATACCGTTCACAAAAATACAATGTACGTAGGTGTTTTAGTGATGATTTTCCATGCGGCATTATTTGAAGCAGTCGCCTTTCATTGGTTCTTCCATGACCGTATGCCGATTTTAGCTTGGGGCCATACAGTTCTCTCACTTTATGGACTCATATTCTTGCTAGCAGATTCCCGCGCATTAGTACTAAATCCAGTCCGTATCGAAAACGGAAATTTATATCTTTCCAACGGCTTATTGAAACAAACAAAAATTGACCTGAAAAATATTTCCAGGTTGCATACGTCCGTACAAGATGAAAAGATCCATCATTTTAAAGTATTAGGAAATACAGAGGAGCAGCCTGATTTTATTATTGAGCTGAAAGAATTGCAGACAATTCAAGTAGTAGGCGGATTTGAAAAAAAGGCAAAGTATATTGGGGTTTATGCAGACGCGCCAGCGCTTTTACGTAGCGAAATAGAGTTAGCGATAATAGAGAAATAGTGTAAAAGATTAAGAAATGGGGTATAGATTATAGAACGCGAACGCAATGTTATGAGGTGAAAAGATGAATATTCGGATATTAGGTTATAAAGATGCAGAGCAATATAAAAAGGTTAGATTGCACGGGCTTTTAAATTCCCCAACATTATTTAGCTCGTCTTTTGAACATGAGAACAATTATACGGTTCCGGAAATTGAACAACGACTTCGCCCACAAGCCGATAAATTTACGCTTGGGGCATTTGAAGAGAACGAGCTGATCGGAATGGCGACATTTAAAAGAGAAACGGGTGCAAAACTAAATCATAAAGGCGTTCTTGTCGGTCTCTATGTTATGCCAGAATCAAGAGGGAAAGGTGTAGCGCGGGATATGATAGAAGAATTGTTGCGCCTATTAAGAGAAAATGAAGGTCTTGAACAGTTACATTTAACAGTCGAGTCAACAAATGCACAGGCAATCTCTCTTTACGAATCACTAGGATTTAAGCAATTCGCAAAGGAACAGCGTGCACTAAAGATTGACGGCAACTATTATGATCAAGTGTGGATGGCAAAAGAATTATAGCTAATAAAAAAAAGTAAAAGCATTTTTTCTGCTTTTACTTTTTTACGTTATATAGCGCTTCCTGCAGAGCCTTTTGATAAGCGTTCTGAAATGATCAGAACAATGAGGATTAAAATAATCTGCAGCACACCGTATGCGCATGCTGTACCGAACTTGAAGGCATACAGCTTTTGGAAAATTGCAACCGACAATGGAATCGTCGACGTATTATAAATCAAAATCGATGCGACGAACTCCCCAATACTTTGGACAAATGCGAGCAATGTACCGGCAAGAACACCAGACAAAGTAAGCGGAATGACAATTCTTCTGAATGTATACCACCACGATGCCCCTAAACTTCGCGAAGCCTCCTCTACGGACTGATCCAGTTGCATAAGGGAAGCGGATGTTGACCTAAAGACAAGTGGTAAATGCCGGATAAAATACGCAAGCGGTAAAATCCAGAATGAACCGATCAATACTTGATTGAATGTAAACGCACTTTCCGTAGAGAACGCAGCGATTAAGTTAACAGCTACAACCGTCCCCGGCAATGCCCAAGGAATCGTAATTAAAATATCGAGTGCTGTTTTCCCTTTGAAACTAAGTCTGACCATCGCATAAGCAGCAGCAACACCGAATATAATATTGCCGACTGTTGCGATGAAGCCCATTTGCAGCGAGTTCCAAATTGGTCGCCATGTCCGCTCATCAGTAAATAGCGCTTTGTAATGGTCGAGTGTATATTCGGTTGGCAAAATCTGAATTGTCCAGGCACCGTCTTTTGAAAATGATATTAAGATCAGCACTAAAATCGGCAGGATCAAAATTAATGTTCCAATGAAGGACAGGGCAACCGCTAAATATTTCAAAGGCTTCGAGCTCACTTCCGACCGGTGAACACTTACGCCTTTACTTAAATTTTGATAGTTACGTCGGTTTTGATACCAGCGCATAATAAGTAAAAAGGTGATGGAAACGAACGATAAAATGGTTGACTGAGTTGCCGCCATATCCAAATTGCCGTTTGTCCGCGATAAATAAATTTGCATCGTCATTGTACGTTCAACCCCGAACATGAGTGGCGCGGTATAGGATGCCATCGACACCATGAAAACGAGCAGGGAAGATGCGATTAAAGATGGGGTAAGCATCGGCAGAATAATCTTCCGCCAAACCCGTATCCGGCTTGCCCCAAGACTTGTTGCGGCTTCTTCCAAAGAAGGGTCAAGCCCTTTAATCGCAGCAGAAGCAGTCAAATAGAAGTACGTATACATCGTGAACGTATGAACCACAATGACACCCCAAATCCCTTTTAATGCAAACGGAACATCTTCCAATTGAAACATCTGCTGAAATAAGCGAGGGAATATGCCACTTTCACCATATAAAAATGTAAAAGATAAAACCCCGACTAAAGGAGGTAATGCCATCGGGACAAGTACTAAAATAGAGAGCAGACGGCGCCCCGGGAAATCATAGCGTTCCAGTAAAAAGGCCATCATAACTCCGACAACAGCACAGCATATGACACTAATGATTGATATATAAAAGCTGTTCCAGAGAGCCTCTAAATTGGCTGTGCTTTCTAAACTAAAAAACTTCTGATAGTTTGCCAGCTGATTGTCGCCAGCAAAGCTCTGAATAAATGTCGAGTAAAATGGATAAATCACATAGGCAAACAATATTAAAAACAGCGGGGAGATAAGGATATAGACAAAATAGCGTGATTGTGTAAGACGAGACCACCAACTCGCTTCGTATGTGTCAACGGATTTTTTGCTCATTGTGTGCCCCCTCTCTTATTCTCCTAGGAAATAAATATTTTGTTTAGGGATATGTAATTCAATCATATCGCCAGCTTGCAGTATTGCAGTACCCCGACTAATAATCATTGCTTTTAACGTTGTATCATTCCATTTCATAAAGTAATTTACGCTGAGTCCGGTAAATTCAATCAGCTCGACGATCCCTGTAACGGAGTTTTCACCAGGACCGCTTTCAAATGCTTCAGGTCGGACGGATACATAAATTTCGTCCCCAATTGATACTTGAAGCCCCGCTGCCAAGTTTTCTGTCAGGCCTTGCAATTCAAGTCCTTTGTCATTTGTTACAGTAATAATATTGTCTTCAATCGATTTTACTTTCATCGTAAGCAAGTTTGTCTCTCCTATAAAAGTAGCGACAAAGCGGTTGTTTGGACGGTGATAAATTTCCTGAGGCGTACCAATTTGTTTGACGACACCATGCTCCATTACCATAATCCGATCTGACATTGCCATTGCTTCAGTCTGGTCATGGGTAACGTAAATTGTCGTCACGCCCAGCTCTGACTGAATCCGTTTAATTTCAATACGCGTTTCCTCACGTAACTTTGCATCCAAATTGGATAATGGCTCATCCAGCAGCAAGATATCAGGTTCAATGACAAGGGCACGTGCCAAAGCAACACGCTGTTGCTGTCCACCTGATAATTCATTAATTTTGCGTGAGCCATATGGTCCTAAATGAACGAGCTCGCGTATCCGGTCAACCTTTTCTTTAATCGTTTTTTTATCATATTTCCGGATTTCAAGACCGAATGCAATATTTTCATTGACTGTCATATGCGGGAAGAGTGCATAGTTTTGAAACACCATTCCGATATTACGTTTATTAGGCTGCAATGTTGTGACATCCTGATTGTCAAAGTAGATCTTTCCTTGAGAGGGGTAGTAAAATCCGGCGATCATCCGTAATGTTGTTGTTTTACCACAGCCACTCGGACCTAAAAATGTGAAAAATTCACCCGATTTTATATCCAGCTCTAAATCTTTGACGCTTACGACATCACCGAATTTTTTTGAAACGTCGTTAATATGAACAGCTTTCATCCAATCCAACTCCCTTCACACCGACAAATTAGGAAAAGAAAGACCTCTTAATTCAGAGGTCAGTCATATAACTGCTATTTGCCTTTTCCTTTAATATTTGTATCCCAATGTTCCATCCATTCCGCTTCTTTATCGGCCATTACTTGCCAATCAATATCCAATGGTTTTAAATCCAACTCTTTATACCAGTCCGGCATTGCATCCGCCGCAATATCCGTACGTGTTGGAATTTGGTAATACTCTTTTGAAAGTTCAACCATTGTCTCTTGGTCGAACAGGAATTCCATAAATAACTTCGCGTTCTCTTCGTTTTTAGCATTGTTTACAATACCGACTGCATCGACTAAAATCGGTGCGCCACTTTCCGGATAAATAAAGTCAAACGTGTAATCCGTTGTATGTTTTTTCAGTAAAATATCCTGTAAGTTCCATAACGAAATTGAACCTTCCTGGCGAGCCAGTTTTAAATACAATGCGTTAGGATCTTGTGTATATTCTTTCGTGTTCGCATCCAGTTGCATCAGCCAGTCATAGCCTTTTGACGGATCATCAGCACCTTGGCGGAAAATCATAGAAGAATAAATTGTGCGCATCGTTCCTGAAGCAAGAACACCGCGAATTAAAATTTCATCTTTCCACTTCGGATCAAGTAATTCGTCCCAATCCTGTGGTCCTTCTTCTGGTGACATTACCTCACTGTTAATCATAATCACTTCAGGTAACAGCATTTCACCGACCCAACGATTTTGTTCATCTTTATGAAGAGGGTCAATGGAATCGATAAATGAAGGATCCCACTGTAAAAGTAAATCTTCATTTGCAGCAACCATCATCGCTGACTGTGTACCGCCCCACCAAAAATCGCCTTGTGGGTTGGCTTTTTCGCCACGGACACGCTCTAAAATCTGCTGTGCACCCATTGTCATATATTCCACTTCGATATCCGGGTAACGCTCGTTAAATTTTTCGATAACACCCTGTACCATGTTTTCGTCACGCCCTGTGTAAATGACGAGCTTGCCGGAAGCATTTTCTTCTGTTGTACCTTCTGTCGTGCCGCTATCGCCTTGCGTTGACTCATTTGTCGTCTCTTCGGCGTCGCTACACGCAGCCAAAACTAATAAAAGAGTTGTGAGAATAAGAGAAAGCCAAGTAAATCTTTTCATCCAATGTCCTCCTTACATATAGTTTTCTTTGTCATGCAGAATAAAAGGATATCTATTCCAATTTCATTTTATCTACAATTTTTTTAATATTCAAACAAATATCCCTATAACTTTTAATTTTTTACAGTTGCTGACTTGAAAAAAATAAATTTTTGCGCAGAAATTTCTGGAATGGGGAAGGGGGAGAGGGTCTTAAGTCAAGTTAAATATGAAGAAAATTGTTTTATTTAAATTTATTAAGGGAATTATAAAAGCATCAGCACAACAGCGGTTTCTCCCATTAATTTGGAATTATATACGGTTGGACGTGCTTCTCATCTCACGAATAATGGAACTTAATTTACCGGAGGAGTGAAAATATGAGTAAAAGTAATAAAGAAATTGCATTGCAAATTTTAAATGAAAACAGTATTGGCGTTATGGCCACAAATAATAATGGTGTGCCGAATTCGCGCTATATGACATTTGACTACGTACAGTCAAAGCTGTATACGGTGGCGCTGGAAGATTCTGAAGTAGTCCGCGAAATTACCGAATATGGCGGTACCCATATTTTATTAGGCTATGAAAGCGATGGCTTACTTGAAACGTTTTTAGAAATTGAAGGCAATGCAGCGACAACATTAAATGATGTTGTGAAGCAGCAGCTGCTTGAAAAATATCCGGAGCATGCGGACGGAAACTTTGTGCTAATTCAAGTTACGCCAACACGAATGAGAATTATGAATAAAAACGGAAAAAACCAGGAAGAGATTCAACTATACTAAGGGAGGCAGTGTAATGGAAACATTAAAAGAAAAAGTACTTTCAATTATTAAAGACCATAAAATCGGGACAATGGCTACATTAAACGGACGTCACCCTTATGTTCGTTAC
Source organism: Solibacillus isronensis (assembly GCF_023715405.1). Classification (NCBI taxonomy): domain Bacteria; kingdom Bacillati; phylum Bacillota; class Bacilli; order Caryophanales; family Caryophanaceae; genus Solibacillus; species Solibacillus isronensis. The sequence continues at coordinate 82,536 of NZ_JAMBOC010000002.1, read as the reverse complement.
ATGACATTTACAAATGAAGATTTCACGCTCTATGCGACAACAACTGAGGACTCTCAGAAAGTGTACGATTTAAATGAAAATCCTTACACTCATATTTTACTGGGCTATACAAAAGAAAATCTGAATGCACCGTATTTAGAAATTACAGCAAAACTAAGCGAAGTAAAGGATGATTCATTAAAATTGAAAATCACAAACTTCTTTAAAGATGTATTTACTTCTGAAGACGGGGATATGGTTACGCTTCAATTTGATCCGATTACAATCAAATTAATGAATGATGGTGAACCCCAGGAGCTGAAACTGTAACGTCTTAATTTAATCAGTTTAGTAAAGCAATGGCATATCGTTGTCATTGCTTTTTCTGTTGTTAAGAATAAAAATCAGCATCCAAGTTAATTTATTTTGCTATTTTATTTAACCGTGAGCAGAAATGGGGAACGATGAAAGCAACAGAAATAATTTGTCCTGGAATCTTTGCTATGAAAAATTACATAAAAGTCACACTGCAAAAAAAGCAGCACAACAATAAGTAAAAGCTCTTATGGCGTAGTAATGAATACTACCGCATAAGAGCTTTTGTAATTAAATTAGAAACATTGGAAAGTCAGAATTGAATTTCGGTTAACAGAACTGTATACCCAGCCGAAACGACTCCATCTAAAGCCTAAAATGATATTTTGCGTAACAAACGTCGGGAAGAACCAGAAAGTGTTTCCGTTTCGTTGCCAAATAAACGTATTACGGAAAATACAACGTCTTATACCACTGGAACCTTGCTGTGACTGGCTAGCGGATAGTTGTTGCATTTGTGGAGTAAAGCTAGGGGGCGGTCCGGCTGGCATTTGAGTATTGCCGCCCGGTCCACCACCAGGACTTCCCGGGAAGCCACCAGGACCACCGCCTGGGAAACCTCCAGGGCCTCCACCCGGACCACCTCCCGGGAATCCCGGTCCAGGTCCAGGGAAACCACCTGGGCCTCCAGGGAAACCTCCCGGGCCTTGTCCTGGTGGTGCAGGGAAAAACTGTTGTTGAAATGGTTGTCCTTCAGGGCTCTCATCAAAGCGTTCAAACGGATTTTGATACAACAAGCATACCTTCTTTCTTAAGTATTCTTTGTAATGTATGTAGATGCGGGTAAACGCCAATAGGAATTCGCCTATTAATAGATGAAATACCGTAATGATCATAATTTTCGCCCAAAGATGTAATTTCCATTAGGATGTTTTATTTCATAATGAATTAGGGGAAATTGTTAATGAAAGGATAATTACTTAAATAAGTATAGAAGATTTGAAAAATGTGTGTAACTGGACTAAAATTCACTATGTAGATAAGAAAGAGAAGGGAATTTATAATGAAAAAATATTTGTTTGCTATAATCCTATTGTTGTTGGCAGGTTGTAGTAATGGAGAAAGTACAAAAGTTACATTTACCGAGAAACAGGCAGTACCATTTGAAATTATTAAGTATGATGAAAAAATTGCGCCAATTTATGAATCGCTCGTTCCGCATATTGCCTATGCAAATACACAAGGACAATTTGAATCACTTCAAGGTCGCTTTGATGTAGACAATTTCACAATTGATATGGATAAGTATATGGCAGTATTTATTGTCACTTACTCTGGCAGCTGTGGTACTTCAGTGGATAATGTTTACAAACATGATAATTACTTGGCGGTTCAATTAATCGACAATGTCGGACAAAAATGTGAAGACGAAGGTATGCCTCATACATTCGTTCTCCAAGTAAAGAAAGATGATTATGAAAAAGTCCAATTATATAACGGGGAAATTATAAAATCTTCAGTCGATGTAGAATAAATTTATTAAAAGTTTTCAGCTTTGGTTATTCAAAGTTGAAAGCTTTTTTTGTAATTTTATATTTTTTGGGCACAATTAATTGTGATTTGAAAATAAAAACTATATAATTTTCTTAAACTATAACGTGATGGTTTCGGGGGTAGAATTCTCTTAAATGAATTAGTAACTTCACCATCATTGTTAGCATGTTCAACAAGATAGTTGGGTACATAAGAGAAAGACCAATTATTTTTAAATTATTTTTGGAGGTGAATCCCTCACGCTGAGGGAAGTAATTGGACGTAAACACCATATTAAACATTATTTTATTAATTATCTTTTTAGGCTTAACCGCATTTTTCGTAGCAGCAGAATTCGCTGTCGTAAAAATCCGTAAATCCCGTATTGATCAATTGATTTCAGAAGGCAATAAAAAAGCAGTCATTGCAAAAAAAGTAGCAGGGGATCTTGATTATTATTTATCTGCCTGTCAGCTTGGAATTACAATTACAGCAATCGGTTTAGGTGCGTTTACAAAGCCGTATGTAAAAGAACTGCTGCACCCGGTATTTGACTGGTTAAATGTTTCTGATGTAGTAGCTTCGGCTGCTTCTTATGTAATTGCACTTGCTATTGTAAGTTATTTGCACGTAGTAATTGGGGAAATGGCGCCAAAAACTTTAGCGATTCAGTTTTCCGAAAAAGTGACATTAATGCTTGCAGGACCGCTTTATTGGTTCGGTAAAATTATGTATCCGTTTATCCAGGCATTGAATGGAACATCTCGTTTATTATTACGCGCAATCGGTGTTAAATCAGCAAGTGAAGAGCAGGCCTATTCGGAAGAGGAACTGAAAATTATTATGGCTCAAAGTTTCCAGGGCGGCCAAATAGACCAGCAAGAACTGAAATATTTAGAAAATGTATTTGCTTTTGATGAACGTGTTGCAAAAGATATTATGGTGCCGCGAACAGACTTAGTTACAATCGACAAAGATATGAGCGCCGAAGAGATTATCCAAATTTTAGATGAACATAACTATACACGTTATCCGATTGTTGAAAATAATGATAAAGACCGTATTATTGGTGTCGTCAATGCTAATAAGCTTCTTAGCTATATCGTTTCAAATCGCACGGTACAGCTCGAGCAGTTTTTAACGAAAGTCCCGTTTGTTTTAGGCGTGACGAGTATTCAAGATGCACTGTTAAAAATGCAAAAGGCGAAAGTGCATATGACGGTTATTATCGATGAATATGGCGGTACTGCCGGTGTCTTAACAATGGAAGACGTTTTGGAAGAGTTGGTTGGAGAGATTCGAGACGAATTTGACGAGGATGAAGTAGATGATATCCGCAAGTCAGGAGAAAACGAGTATACGATTAATGGCCGTGTACTGCTTGATGAACTGGAAGATCGCTTCGGATTTGAGTTTGAGGACAGTGAAGAGATTGATACAATTGGCGGCTGGATTCAGCACACAAATATCGACTCAATCAAAAACGGAGAAGAGCTTCAGATCGGTGATGAAATAAAATTCGACGACCATATTTGGGTCATTTCAGATATGGACAATTATCAAATTAAAGAAGTTGTATTAAGACAATATAAACTTCAGCAGTAAATGATCGATACTTTATATGTCTTGGAGGTGAATCCCTCATATTTCGGGGGAATTAATTGGACAGTATTATAATAATAAATTTAATTTTAGTTGCGGTATTTATTTTGTTAACAGCCTTTTTCGTTGGGGCAGAATTCTCGATTTTAAAAGTGCGAATGTCACGAATCGATCAGCTTATCGCAGAGGGTAATAAAAAAGCCATCACTGCAAAAAAGGTGACAAAGGATTTGGATTACTATTTATCGGCCTGTCAGCTTGGGATTACGATTACAGCATTAATTCTTGGTGCACTCGGTGAACCAACCGTAGAAAAAATGCTTGAGCCTGTTTTTGACTATTTCAGCATTCCTGCGGCGGTTGCAACAGCCCTTTCTTATGTAATTGCGTTATCAGTTGTTACTTTTTTACACGTAGTACTTGGCGAGTTGATGCCAAAAACATTGGCCATCCAATATGCTGAAAAAATGACGCTTTTATTAGCACCGCCACTTTATTGGTTCGGGAAAATTACAGGACCGATTATTTCCGTATTAAATGGTTCTGCTCGTGGACTGCTAAAAATTTTTGGTGTCAAACCTGCTGGACACGATACAGTTTACTCGGAAGAAGAGCTTAAACTGATTGTGACGCAAAGTTATGAAGGCGGAGAGATCAACCAGACGGAGCTTGCCTATTTAGAAAATATTTTCGCTTTTGATTCGCGAAAGTTACGGGAAGTAATGATTCCGCGCAGTGAAATGATTACAATCGAAAAAACATTTACATTACAGCAAATTCTTAACGTAATTGATGAATACGAATTTACGCGTTACCCGGTCATTGATCGTACTAAAAATACTGCAGCCTTTATCGGTTTCATTAACACTAAGGAAATGCTGACAGATATTGCTGCAGGACGTACGAATTCTTTCATTACGTACATTCGTGAGATTCCTCGCTATAAAGAAACGGTGGCGATAAAAGATGTGTTTTTAAAAATGCAGCAATCGCGCAACCATATGGCAATTGTAACGGACGAAAAAGGCATCACAATCGGTCTTGTTACGATGGAAGATATCCTGTCCGAAATTGTGGGAGAAATTGAAGATGAAGATGATGGGGAAATTATCGTTCCCTCAACTTAAAGTGAAATTCCAATCCGTGGGGTATTTTTCAGCCCCACAGATTGTTAGTTGAACCAATCAGGCATTAACGGGGATTTTTACTTTCGTTAATGCGGGATAAAAAAAGGTCGTAAATGATGGTTGTATCATCCATTATTTGCGGCTTTTTTGCTATATTAACGAAAGCCGCTCAAATAGATTATAAGGACAATTGTCGTTATAATTGAAGGAATAAGGAGTTGAAGAATATGCAATGTGGGGCAAAATGCTTTTTAGTAGAAATTGAGCATAATGGCGAAAAAAAGCAAGTTCAAGTAAAAGCAAGATCGTCAGTACGTGCCAGAAAAACAGTACTTATTCAATATGAAGAAGCCGTTAACATCCTGTCAGTAAAGGAAGAAAAATAACAATGAGCAACCAATAATAAGGTTGCTCATTTTTTCATTTGTTTTGTTTGTTCTGCTTTTCTAACTTTATTTGTTTAACTAAATGTAGGATTAACATAATGATTCCGACTGTACAGAATAGAAGACTGACGATAAATAATACTAGCCATGCTGTAATGCTCCAATTAGTTGTGAAAAAGATGGAAATGATTAATAAAAGCATCCCGACAAATAACACAAGATAGCCTTTTTTAGATAATGACACTGCAAACCCTCCTTAAATACATATCATAAAAATAACATAATGTTGGCTGACTTATCTATTTAAATGGCTCCATTACCTAATAGAAAGATGATTTCCATTCTCGTCCGGATGCATTCCGCTTATGTTACAATTCGGTAAGGAATACTAATTCAAGAAATGAGGCGCAGTACATGGTTCAATCGCTCAACCAATTTATTCAAAGGTGGATGCCGGTATTAACACCGCTCAGTTTAGTCATCGGTGTTCTGCTCGAAAAAATCGGTACACATTTTCTTTTTCTAGTTCCGATATTATTTGCGGTCATGACTTTCATTAGCAGTTTGAATCTGAAATTTCGCGATATAAAAGTGTTTAAACAATACCCTAAAACGATTTTATCGATGATTGCATTTCTACATATACTCATGCCTTTATGGGCATTCATTCTGGCGGAGCTCATATTCGATGACCGCCTATTAACAATCGGTTTTCTCATTTCCGTTGCCGTGCCAACAGGAGTTACGAGCGTCATTTGGGTGACGATCAGTAAAGGAAACTTGCCTTTATCACTCGCCATCATTTTGATTGATACATTGCTTGCTCCGATTCTTATGCCGTTAATCTTGCATTTAGTTGTTGGAGAGTCTATTTCGCTAAATACGCCAGCGCTTATTTTTGATCTCATTTGGATGATTGTTTTACCTTCGATATTAGGTATCCTCGTCAATGAATGGACAAAAGGAAAGCTGTTCGAACAATATGGTAAACCAATGTCTTTAATCTCGAAGCTCTGTTTGTTCGCAATTATTATGATTAATAGTAGTGCGATTGCCCCCTATGTAAAAACGATAGATTGGGAGCTCGCGAAAGTAATTGCTGTAGTTCTCTTTTTAGCAGTTTCGGGGTATGTATTTTCTCTTTTATTAGGCCGTCTATTTTGGAAATCAGAGGCCGATCAGGCGACATTTGTCTTTAATGGGGGAATGAGGAATATTGCGGTAGGGGTCGTTATCGCTACAACATATTTCCCGTCAAAAGTAGCAATGCCGGTCGTTTTCGGGATGTTATTCCAGCAAGTATTAGCTTCAATATTTTATAAAATCATCCGAAAAAATTCGGAAATAGAGTAAAGACGTTCGTTAATAGTGTACTGTGGAAAAATACAGTTGTGTTATTTGGTCGCACATTGTATTATTGGTCTATAGTAAATTATTTAATTTTAAAGAGTTATATAAAAATGAAGCTTCAGCCGGAGAAATATTGTGGTGCAATGTTCCCATTCACTTACTCGTCTCAAACATCCAGAAGCAATGTAACATCTTAGAATAGCGGGGGAAATTATGAAAAGATTGTTCGAAAAATGGAACAGCATTAACTTAGTAAACCGTATTATTATTGGTATAATAATTGGCGTTATTTTAGCACTAACGATTCCTGATACGGTAAGTGGTATTACCATTCTAGGGACTCTATTCGTTTCAGCTTTAAAAGCAGTTGCACCAGTTTTGGTATTTGTGCTTGTTATTAATGCGATTGCTTCACATGTTGGCGGCAAAGCAACAAATATGAAAATGATTCTTGCTTTATATGGGGTTGCGACATTAGCAGCGGGATTTGTAGCAGTCGTTGCAAGCTATATTTTCCCGACAGTATTAACTTTAAAAACAGAAGCACAGGATGTGACACCGCCTAGCGGGATCCTTGAAGTGTTTGAAACATTATTGTTCAATATCGTGACAAATCCGGTAACTGCTATTATGAATGCAAATTATCTTGGTATATTAGCTTGGGCAGTAGTTTTAGGGATTGCTTTAAAAGCAGCCAATGATTCAACAAAAGGTGTTATTGCGAATTTTTCGGATGCAATTACGAAAGTTGTACAATGGATTATTAACTTAGCACCATTCGGTATATTAGGAATAGTATTTGAAGCGATTTCTACGACAGGCCTTTCAGCATTAGGGGAATATGCCCGTCTAATTCTAATTTTAGTAGGGACAATGTTCTTCGTGGCACTCGTTGTGAATCCGCTAATTGTATATGCGGTTGCTAGGAGAAATCCGTATCCTCTAATTTTGACATCAATTAAAGAGAGTGGAATTACAGCCTTCTTCACACGTAGTTCAGCGGCCAATATTCCAGTCAATATGGCATTGGCAGAAAAGCTGAAATTAGATAAAGATACATATGCTGTATCGATACCTTTAGGTGCAACAATCAATATGGGCGGGGCAGCGATTACGATTTCCGTTCTGACGATGGCAACTGCTCATACATTAGGCATCGAAGTGGACTTTATGACTGCAGTTATCTTAATGGTACTGGCTGCACTGTCTGCTGCTGGTGCATCAGGTGTTGCAGGCGGCTCGCTGTTACTGATTCCGTTAGCGTGTAGCTTATTCGGAATTTCAGACGATATTGCAATGCAAGTCGTGGCTATTGGTTTCATCATCGGTGTAATTCAGGATTCTTGTGAAACAGCATTGAATTCTTCGACAGATATCGTTTTTACAGCAGCAGCTGAATATGCGAAAGAACGTAAACAAAATTAACAAAAACTGTGCTGAACGGAATCGATTCCGGTTCAGCACAGTTTTTTTATTATTCAATCAGCACCGCCGGCAGTAATGTCACTATCATAACGTCCTGTATTTGAATGCTCTGCAGCAGAGAAAATAATTGTGGAGAAGCCTACATCGTATGAGGATAAGTCACCGATTGCTTCAGTCGATGTGTATATTTGGGTTGCTACAAGCAGAGAGTTAAAATGCATCCGATCTAACTTTAAAAAGCGGCATATTTCTTCATGCATATCATGGAGTGCCGGGAACTGGTGAACTTCAAACTTGGCGAGTGAGAGCAGGGCAATCGTATTGTAACGGTGCGTTGTAAGTGTTATTTCTGTCTTTTTAATATATGTCGCCAGCTCTTTTAACCGGGCAAAGGTTTCGTGATGAAAACCCCCTGTTCCGATTGTTAAAATGACAGCTGTATTTGTCGTGTCCTTAGTACGTTCAAATCCGATTGACACAAGTGCCTGATAATACTGCTCCACACTGTTTGCCAGTACTTTTGTGTCTTCCGCCCGTCCGGCTAGCATCGCGTTAGTGGAGAGTTTTAACGGTGCATATTTTACGCTTTGTTTGTTCATTAAATCTTTCATTAACAGATTGATTCGCTCGATATGTTCTTCCGATTTTAAATAGGCAGCCGCAATATAGCTGTCATCATGGCGGGTAAACTGCTTTGTAAGAGATTTGTGGAGATTTAAAGCATCACCGACTTTTTCAGGTTCCTTTGCATAATGAACAAAGTATGTATTAATAATTTGAGTATTAACTCGAGCAAAGTTATACCATTTTGTATTGTTTTTGATTTGCTGACGGACTTTTTCATAATCTTCATAGTTGAATACGATATTGCGGACAGTCAGCTTTAATGCAAGGTCAATATAAAAATATTTTGCATCAGCCCCAAAATATAAAACGATTTTATCAATGTTTGTAAAAAATAATTGTAATTGAGCATTCATCCCGATCACCTCTTACTTAATACGTACGTTTTAATCGAGGAGAAGTTTCATTAAAATATTCGCGAAATAATAAAAACCGTTTACAAAATACAGCATAAATCGATAGAGTATTGTATGATAAATAAGTGATAAATCAAATATAAAGACCGCTGAACAGATTGAGAGGAAGTATAGTAATGACTCGACAACCATTTTTACCGATTATTGTCGGTACTGATATTAATGCATATAACATGGCGATTTCTTTCCATGAAGAATATAAAATCCGTCCGATTCTAGTAGGAAAAGGTGTTTTGCCTTTTACGAACTTAAGCAATATTCCACGTGCAATTGAGTATGACAAAAAACTTGGTGAACCGGACCAGTTTGCCAAAATATTAATTAGCGTAGCGAAGAAATATGAAAATGAAGCGGAAAAACTGATTTTAATCGGCACAAACGATTTATACGTCCGTTTAATTATTGAAAACCGAGCGATCTTAAGAGATTATTTCGTGTTCAACTATATCGATGAGAATTTAATGAATGACTTGCAGATTAAATCCAATTTCTATAAGCTGTGCGAACAATACGGCATCGATATTCCAACGACTGTATTTTATGATTGCAAAACAGATGGCGCATTTGAAACCGACATGATGTATCCGGTTATTATTAAACCAAGTAACGGGATTGAATACAGCCGTCATCCATTTACAGGCCAGGCGAAAGTTTTCAAAGTGGAAAGCAAAGAAGAAGTAAAAAAAGTAATCGATATGATTAAAAATAGCGGCTACCAGGAAGAGCTCATTATTCAGGATTATATTCCCGGTGATGACACAGCAATGTGGGATTCGGTTGTCTACGTAAATTCAAAAGGAGAAACACAGCTTGTATCGTTTGCACAAGTTGTCCTTCAGGAACATACGAAAACTGCGATCGGCAATTACACAGCGCTTATAACTCGCTATAACGAAGAAGTGATGACGAAACTGCGCGGCTTTTTGGAAGCGGTCGGCTATCGCGGCTACGGTAACTTTGATTTGAAATACGATGAGCGTGACGGGAAGTTTAAAGTATTCGAAGTAAATATCCGTCAAGGTCGCTCAAGTTATTATATTAACGCTATGGGTCATAATTTGGCGCGCAACTTTGTGGAAGATCTGATTTACGATATTCCGAAACCTTGCGCGTATTTAAAAGGAGATGTCCTGTTTTCAGTCGTTCCGAAAATTGTATTGAAAAAATTCGTTTACGATGAAACGGTGAAAAAGGATATTCGACGTCTGATCAAGGAAAAGAAACTTGTAAATCCGTTGTTCTACAAACAGGACAAGCACTTGAAACGCAAAATCTACATGTTTATCCGTCAGGTCAATTACTATAAAAAATATAAGCAAAACATATGGTAAACATCAGCCGATTAACAGAAACTTTCTGTTAGTCGGCTGTTTTCATATTCTGAAAAACTTAGACCAAAATGTTATAGTTAAAGAAAATTGAAAAGAGTGATATTTATGACGGTACATACATTTACGTTAACGATTGACTGGCCGGGTGGAAGAAATGCGGTTGGAGATTTGAAAACCGAACGATTGCACACACAAATTTCGATTCCACCTGAAATGGATGGACCTGGTGTCGGGACAAATCCGGATGAAATGCTGCTAGGTGCCGCGGCTACCTGTTATTTAATTACACTGGCGGCAATGCTTGAGCGTAGCCAAATTGACGCAAAGCTGAATTTGAAGTCAGAAGGGCTTGTTGATGTGACAAACGGTGTTTTTACATACAAAGCGATCCACCATTATGTCGACATTGACCTGCAGAACAAAGAAGATGAACGTGCCCGTCGTATAGCGGAGCGCTATGCATATAAGGCAGAGGAAACTTGTATGATTAGTAAAGCGTTAAAAGGGAATGTAGAAGTGCATACACATTTAACTTTGACCTAAAGGGGCGATTTGAATGGATTTTATTTCAGCTATAATTCAACTGCTCATTGCATCCGCGCTTATATTCTTTATTAGCGGTCGTTTAATCGGCTCACAAATAAGTCTCATGAAAAGAATATTATCCGTGCTAATTAGTGTTTCATTAACGACCTTTGTTTTTTGGTATACATATTTGCGCGGGTCCGACTATTATGACCAAGGAATCGTTTCAAATGTTGTCAACATAACAACAATTATCTGGCTCGGCAGTATGCTTCTGATTTCGATGCTGCTTTATCTGTTTTTTGAGCTGTTTGATTCGATAGAATTGAATGAAAATGGCACACCTGTTGGCAGACGTTCCTATTTTAAAACACTTATTACGTATTGGAAGCGTCAAAAACGTTTACGTGAAGTAGTCGGGATTGCTGTAACGAACGGAGTCACACGAACGATGAAATATGCCCGTGCCCGCGAAGATGAACGTGAACTCGCAAAAGCATTACGGGAGACACTTGAGCAGTGCGGCGGGGTATTTATTAAATTTGGACAAGTACTATCAACACGTAAAGAGCTCTTGTCACCGATTTTTATTGATGAACTTGAAAAGCTTCAGCAACATGTAAAACCCCTTTCCGAACAGCAAGTTGACCAAATAATTGCCGAAAACTTTAATGCGGGTGCGGACCAAATCTTTTCCTATATAAGTAAAACACCATTAGCTTCCGCTTCAATCGGTCAAGTACATAAAGCGGTGTTAAAGGAAACAGACGAACCTGTCGTTGTGAAGTTTTTACGGCCTGACGTGAAAAATATAATGCAGGATGATCTATCGATTTTAATGGAGTTTGCCAGATGGATTACCAGCAAATCACAGTGGGCTGAAAACTTAGGTTTTTACGATTTGGCGAAAGGCTTCAGCATGGCATTGAAGGAAGAAATTGATTTTAATATCGAGGCCCGCAATATGGAGCAGGTTGCCAAAATTGTAGAACGTGGCAGTATCGATGTAAAAGTGCCGAAAGTATACCGGGAGTGCAGTAATTCCAATGTTGTGGTGATGGAATATATAAAAGGCCAGTCCGTTACAGTAGCTAATGAACTATTTACAGATTTGGGCACTGACCGTCATCAGTTTGCAAAAACATTATTGTATTCGTTTTTAGAGCAAACGCTTATTTCTGGAATTTTCCATGCTGATCCGCACCCAGGGAATATTTATATTGAGGAAACAACCGGACGTGTCGCGATTCTCGATTATGGGGCTGTCGGCCGTTTAGCTGAATTGCAGCAGGAAGGGTTAAAGTACTTCCTTGTCGGAATTCATCAAAACGATGCAGCACTTGTTGTTGATGGGATTGCCCAGCTTGTAGAAAATGCCGAGCAGATCAATCGGCATGAAATGGAGCAGGCGATTAGCCAGATTCTGCTGAAAATCAACTATGTGTCGACGATCCCGACTGATGAGCTAATGTACTCCATTTTCTCTGTTGTGCGTGAGTTTGGACTCCATTTCTATCCTTCCGTCAACGTGGCATTACGTGCGATTGTAACATTGGACGGTACATTGTCTATTATTTGCCCGGGATTTAGGATTTTCAGTGAAGTAAAAGACTTCTCCAATGATTATTTGAAATCAAGCTTCCTGAAACCTTTCAAACATCCGGTAGAGACGAAAGACTTAATCGAAGAAGAACTGGCACTGATGTTGCCGAATTTACGGAAAATACCGCGCCGGCTTGATCAGTTGTTCAGAAAAGTGGAGAGCGGGAAAATCATTTTGCATCACGATATTTTCTCAGATAAAGCGAATTCCATGTTTATAACACAGCTGTTTTCACGGTTTGTTTTACTGATGGTCGGAATTACATTTGGAATTATATCGGTTGCATTACTGGCAATCTCGCAATTTATTCATAATGCTTATGCAATTTATTTAAATACGGCTGCTTATTTAGGTTTGTTTTTATGTGCGATTTTGCTCGTGCGATTATCCATTCAAGCAATCCGAGATATGAAGCGTACAAAGTAGAGGTCCTTTTATAGGATCTCTATTTTTTTATCCTTCTCCGCTTTAGCACTTTACTATAATAAAATACTAAATCACTAGAAGGCTAATGTATTAGCAGGTAAACAACTTTTTAGAAATAAAACGTATAAAGCCCTTAAAATAAGCATTTTCAACTTAACTATTGTTTTAAAGGTGAAATATTAGTAGCAATTAACTGCTATTTAAACAATAATAAAATTGAGAGATAAGAATAGTTAAAAGGGGTGCGGTAAATGATTCAGTTAAACGGACAAAATTTATCGATCGAACAATTAGGGAGCATTTTATATAATGGGGAAAAAGTAGAAATAGCAGAGGAAGCGATAGTACGTGTTGTTAAAAGTCGTGAAGCAGTGGAAAGAATTGTTCAGCAGGATAAAACCGTATACGGCATTAACACAGGGTTTGGAAAGTTTAGCGATGTGAAAATTGCGGAGCACGAGGTAAGCAAGCTCCAAGTTAATTTAATCCGTTCCCATGCATGCGGTTTTGGGGAGCCTTTTTCGGAACAAGTTGCAAAAGCGATGATGGTGCTTAGATTAAATGCACTATTAAAGGGGTTATCAGGTATTCGCTTGGTAGTGCTGGAACGGCTGTTATGGATGATTAATGAAAATGTTGTTCCTGTTATTCCACAGCAAGGTTCACTTGGAGCATCGGGAGATTTGGCACCACTTTCTCATTTAGTTTTGGCGGTTATTGGGGAAGGAGAAGTATTTGTAAATGGTAGTAAACATCCGTCACATGAAATATTTGAACATCGGGGACTGCCGAAAATTGAACTGCAGGCAAAAGAAGGTCTTGCATTAATTAATGGAACCCAGGCAATGACAGCACAAGGCGTAGTCAATTATTTGGAAGCCGAGAAACTGGCTTATGCGAGTGAATGGATTGCCTCAATAACAATGGAAAGTTTATACGGGATTATCGATGCCTTCCATCCAGCTGTTCATGAAGCGCGCGGCATGCAAGAACAAATGGGTGTTGCAGAGCGTATGCGTGATTGGTTAAAGGATAGTAAACTCATTACACATCAAGGGGAAAAGCGGGTGCAGGATCCGTATTCGCTTCGCTGCATCCCGCAAATCCACGGAGCGAGCTGGCAAGTATTGAATTACGTCAAAGAAAAGCTCGAAATCGAAATGAATGCGGCAACAGATAATCCGCTCATTTTTGATGACGGTGGTTTAGTCATTTCAGGAGGAAACTTCCATGGTCAGCCAATTGCGTTTGCGATGGACTTTCTGAAAATCGGGATGGCGGAGTTGGCCAATGTATCAGAGCGACGTATTGAGCGATTAGTAAACCCGCAGTTAAATGAAGGGCTGCCTGCATTTTTAAGTGCGAATCCAGGACTTGAATCAGGCGCGATGATATTGCAGTATAGCGCAGCAAGTTTAGTATCGGAAAATAAAACATTGGCACATCCTGCATCAGTTGACTCCATACCGTCTTCTGCGAATCAGGAAGACCATGTTTCGATGGGTACGACAGGGTCTCGCCATGCGGGCATGATTATTGCCAATGTAAGAAATGTACTGGCAATCGAGGCATTTTGTGCCGCACAGGCAGTGGAATACAGGGGTGTAGAGAACATGTCGCCAAAGCTTTATGAGAAGTGGAAAGACATTCGTAACTTAGCACCTGCAATGACGGAGGATCGGATTTTCAGCAAAGACGTGAATCGTATCATCGACTACTTGAAACCGAACGGGTAAGTATTTACAGCAACATTCTACCGGTGCATTTGTTATAATAAGTGTTTAGTAGAAAGAGGAGATTTATTATGACAAAACCACATTTATTAATAGTTGATGGAATGGCGCTATTGTTTCGTTCATTTTTTGCGTCAGCAGCGATGAATCAATTTATACGTTTAGATGACGGAACACCATCAAACGGTGTTCAAGGCTTTGCCCGTCATGTATTGACAGCACAGAATCTGATGCAGCCGACACATTTAGCTGTTTGCTGGGATATGGGTGCGGTTACGTTCCGCAATGAACTGTACGATGGCTATAAAGCAAATCGACCTGCACCACCGGAAGAGATGCTGCCGCAGTTTGATATGGCTAAAAGAGTATCGGAAATGATCGGATGGCAAAACTTTGGAACACAAGGTCTTGAGGCGGATGATTTAATCGGATCAATGATTGAAAAGTGGAAAGACGATGCTCAAATTACTGTGATTAGCGGAGATAAAGATTTACTACAATTACTAAACCCTTCGACAACGATTGCCTTTACGAAAAAGGGCTATACAGAATACGATGTGTATACGGAAAGCCGATTTGTTGAGGAATATGGCATTGCGCCAAAACAATTCGCTGAAGTTAAAGCGTTTATGGGAGACACAAGCGATGGTTACCCGGGGGTAAAGGGCATTGGGCCGAAAACAGCGTTACAGCTTATTCAAAACCATGGTTCCATTGATGGCGTATTAGAAGCATTGCCGACATTAAAGCCGGGCCAACGTATTAAAATCAGTGAAAATTTAGCGATGTTACGATTATCGCATCAATTGGCTACAATACACTGCGATGTACCGATTGACATAGAGCTGGATCAATTAGCATTAGCACCTTATGCTCCGGAGTTATTTGAACACATTGAAAAGCATGGCTACCGCTTAATCGCGAAACATGCGCGTTCGATTTATAAATAAAATGCGAAAGAGGTTGTGCACAGTTGCACAACCTCTTTTTAATGGGAAATTATACGTTCACCTTTGACTTTTACAAGCTCCACATCCACTTTCCGAATAGTAGACTCGTCAAGAGGAATATTTCCATCTTGTTCATACTTTTTCCAAGTTTTCAAATCTTTTCGATACAATACCTCAGCTAACCGGTAAATATCAGCATCAAATTTTAAGGAAGCTTTATAGGTTTGCTCGATTTCTTTTTTTACTTGCTCCTTAATCTTGTTTTTTAATAAATCCATTTTATTTTCATTAAGAATTTCATTTGTTTGAACAACCAATTGCACTTGTAAATCAAATTGCACATTATTTTCGGAAACAATTGGTGTAATTTTAGAATGCACTTCGTCAACGGTTGTCGTTGTATATAACTCTTCAAACTCTTCCGTTTTAACGGTAATATCTGAGCGGTCTGTTTCATTTTCCAGCCATTGAACACCTTTTAAATCGTCGCCTAATAAGTTCCCTTTTAAACCAGAGTTCTTACCGATAATGCTTATGCCTTTAAATGAATAGACTGGATCCGGTCCATCTTCCTTTGACCAGTTTTCGCTAATTTCGATAAATGGTATTTTGGCTTCATGACTAGGTTCATTCAAATGAATCATAAGTTCCCGTAATTGTATAGGACGGACCCGGGATGACTGATTAAATGAACTGAGCGGGTCGGACACCTTTGAAAGGGTAATGGATTTATTGATAATGGGTGTGATGAGCAAAGCTTCCTTGAGTGGGGAATCTGTAATATAAGCCCAAGTTGTATACCTCCATTCCCTGTATCGGATAAGGGAATTGATAACAGGTTCTACTTTACCTTCCTTTGCGATATTTTCCGAAAAGAGAACATAGTTTAAATGCCCTAAAAAGAAGCGCTCATCCATCGTTTGATATAAATTAAAAAATGCTTCATCAAAAGTCTTTCCTTTGGCAATCCCAACTTCAGCCTGCGTAGCTTCCGGGTTCGGCTGTTCGCTTTTAGCAATATTAGTGAAAGCAACAACTTGACTATAAATTTCATATTCACCATCTTTATAATCGATTCCCAGGCCAAGTAAATAATACATACGTTCAGGCTGATTTGTATCCCAGCAGCCAGCAACTAAAAGTAACAATGGAAGCAAAAGCCATTTTTTCATTTTGTTTTTTCCTTTGTTTTATCTTTATCATTTAATATTTCCGGACGTTTAGTGTTTGATTTTGCTGGTGGACGGAAAAGGGACATTTTTATATTATCCCAGCTCAAATTGACAGCTATATTTAAATAAGGAACACCAAATACACGGATATTCGCGATATAAACAAGGCAAATATAGATTGATAAGAAGAAGCCGAAAAGTCCTAAAATCGATGTAATAATAATAAATACAATTCGCATCATGCTGATTGTCGTAACGAAGGACTGATTGACAAGTGTAAAGGTAGCGATCGTTGAAATGGCTATGACCACAATCATTGCCGGACTTGTAATCCCAGCTCGAATGGCTGCATCACCTATAATTAATCCTCCTACAACACTGATCGTTCCACCTAAAATACTCGGTAAGCGTAATCCCGCTTCACGAAATAACTCAAACATAAAAAGCATTCCAAGCATTTCTATAGCTGCAGGCAGTGGGGAGCCCGTATTGGCTTGTACAACTGTCGCAAGTAATTGAATTGGGAGCTGCTCTTGATGGAATGTTGTTAACGCAAGCCAAAAAGCCGGTAGTAAAAGCGCTATTAATATGCAAAATAAACGTAATAACCTTTCTAACGAGCTGAATATGGACGGAAAATCATTATCCTCTCCGGACTTTAATAATGCTAGAATATTGGTGGGCGTGATAATTGCGTATGCAATTCCGTCTACTAAAATGATAAAGCGTCCGGTAACGAGTGATTGCATCGCAAAATCAGGACGACCTGTCGAATCATTTAAAGGAATTAAATAGGAAATTTTATTCAACCGTTCCATTATCAATTCACCACTTAAAATAACATCTGTATCGATTTCAGAGAGTTGTTTTTTTAATTGTTTCAAGATAGATAAATCTGCAATGTCATTAAAATATAAAATAGCGATCTTTGTTTTAGAACGTGTCCCTAACGTTATTTTCTCAACACTTAACGAATTCGTAGGCAGACGTTTGCGGATAAGAGCAATATTTACACCTAAATCTTCAATGAAGTTATCACGTGGACCTTTAATAGTTACTTCTAAGTTTGATTCCTCAGGGCTTCGATTAGGCTTGTTTTCAATATTGCTGCATAACAGTATATTTAAATTCTCGATATAAATAAGAACAAATCCGCTAAATACATTCGTAACAGCTTCCTGCAAATCTTCAATTTTCAATAGCTGGGGAAGATGCAGTTTCTGCATTAGAACTGCCTCGTCAAATTGTTCCTTTTGATGACATGCCACTCTTAATCGGGGTACGACTACTTCATTGAATAAATGATTATCTGTCATCGCTTCACAGGTAATGAGCATAACGTTGCTTGCAGGAAAGTCAAATGTTTGAAAGCGAATATCAGCACAATTATCAAATTGCTTTTTTAAGATAGCGTATTCAATCATTATATTCCAACTTTCGCTTTGATTTTCGATTTGCTAATATAAAGAGAATAATTGAAAGTACGAAAAAGAATAACGTAGTACTTATTAGAAAATATTGCCCCTTCCATTTGCTAAATATACTGTCATCGAGTAAATAAAGAGGCAGCGAACAAAAAACAAAGAGCGGAAAAATATATTCCCAAACTTTCTTCTTTTGACCATTGAGCCCTAATAGCTCAATTGCTATGAATAATATAAAACCAATACGGACAAATGCGCCTGTAAGCCACTGGTAAATAGAAAAGAAATCAATATGGTTTATAAAGCTGCCGATTGAGGCAATTCGCCATTCTTCAAATGCGGGGTAGCGCTGTTTAGCAGCCTCAGTTGGTCCGAATTCGGCAATTGCCCCCAATAAGGGACCTAGTGTTAATCCAAATAGTATAAAGAGCATAATTAATAAATG
This sequence comes from Solibacillus isronensis, assembly GCF_023715405.1. NCBI lineage: Bacteria > Bacillati > Bacillota > Bacilli > Caryophanales > Caryophanaceae > Solibacillus > Solibacillus isronensis. The sequence goes on along the minus strand of NZ_JAMBOC010000002.1, from coordinate 64,170 downwards.
CCGAAATTTAAGCTTTGTTTTAAAGTGCTGCTGAATAAATACGAGCAAATAAAGCTCAATAAAGCCGGAAGCAGGATATACCATAGATGTGAAAATCGGTGTAAATCCATGCTCGAAAAATGGCTGCAGCAATGCATAATCTTTCACTTGAATATTAACAAATGCGATAAAGAAGCCAAGGACGACAACACCAAACAAGACGACAACATTGACCATCGTAATCGTTAATATGGAGGATGTGGCCAGTAAAAAACATACAATTGTAAAAAAGAAAAACAAAATCAATGGCGGCGTTTGCAGCAAAAAGGTTGTTGAAACCCATTGTAGTGTTTCATGCATTGTAATAACGGCCATGAGAAGTAAGTAAAAACCAATGATAAAAATAAGCACTTTACCCAGCTTAGGGTAATTGTTTAGTAAATACATACGAAGAGATTCTTCTTTAAGTTTTTTTAATGTGATAAAAGGAAGAACTAACCAGGGAATCATCAAAAATATTGAAAAAATAACAGAAAACCAAGCATCACGACCTGCTCCATTCAGTAAGGATGGAATAATCGTGACATGGTTTTTTAATCCGATGAATGTCATTGTTAAAAAAATAATATGTAAAAGACTAATAGAGCCAACTGATTTCATAATGTATCCTCGCAGTTTTTTTACAGTAATAGCCAATCGACTAATCATTTATTCAGAAAAAAGAAAACAGCAGTAGCATAAATGCTACTGCTGTTCCTTTTCGATTTTCACAAAGCTTAAAATATTGCGTTGGTCATCATATTTAAAAGTCCGGATTTGACTGTCACGGTTACGACCGCCATTATCATGAATCGTTAAGTAGAGTTCATTGTTTTTAATTTCATATCCGATTAATGGTACCCAATGATATTTATAGAGAGGGTTGGAATTACGCAGAAACTGCCCGGTAAAATATACATCAAATTTCATCGCTACCGGATTACCCAGGCGTAACTGCTCAATTGCCTGAGTTAACGTACATTCTTCGATACACCAGTCTTCCCCTAGCAGTCGACGTAAGTTTCTGATCATCCGCCATTTAAAAAGTCCTATTTTTGTACCACCTAATAATTTATAAAGTTCGTTTACATCTTTCGTGCGGATTGTTTCATCTTCGCATAAGTAATTCAAAATAACGTGTGCAGTCGTTGGGCCGCATGCCGAGTTTTGATATTCAGGCCGGATGTCCGAACTATATTGTGACCTGCCATTTACATTTAATAATACTCGCATACTTAAAACCTCCAAAGTGTTATAAAGTAGATTAATACCCATAAATAAAAAAAATAATCATTAAAGTTGAAACTAAAAATAAAACAGCTCCGTCTAACGGTTAGCAATTAAAACAAAGGGGGGAAGAAAGTGGAGTTTGAAGTGTTTATAAGAACACATGGAGAAGAATTGCTTCGACTTTCCTATACATATGTGAAAAATAAAGAAATGGCAGAAGATATTGTGCAGGATGTGCTGCTGAAAGCATATGAACAGCGTGAGCACTTCCGCGGAAATGCGAGTTACCGAACATACTTATACCGAATGACGATCAATCGCAGTTATGATTATTTACGCAGCTGGAGCTATAAAAATACCATTTTAACGAATAAAATACAGCAAATTTTTCAAGGGACGAAATCTGCAGAACAGCAAGTGCTTGAACAAAACGAAAATCGGTTACTGGGAAATGCAGTTCTTGAGCTTCCGATTAAGTACCGTGAAATTATCATTCTCTATTATTATAAGGAACTGAAAATCGATGAAATCGCACATTTACTCTCAATTTCGGACAATACCGTGAAAACGAGACTTAGGCGTGGACGTGAAAAGTTAAGAGATCAATTAAAAGGTGGTGAGTGGCATGACGAATTCTCAAATGAAACGAGCAATTGATGAAGTGATTAGCAATGAGCCGCTGATGAATGAAGCATTTGTACAAAAAGTGTCGGATGGAAAAAAACAACGTAAGAAGCAGGTGCCGCTCATGCAACCGGCCATTGTATTACTTTTTCTATTTGTAATTGGCGGAATACTTTACTTTATGCCACAATCGGATGACCAGTTGGCGGTAGATTCGGAAGATGAGAATATGTATTTGGCAAAACCTGAACATTTTAATGACATGATGATGCAAAATCGTAGAGATAGCAGATTAATGTATGTATTTAATAATGGAACACTTTATTACACAAGCGATACACGCCTTTATTTAGAAAAACCTAAATCAGAAGATGAAATACCCTACTCGGGGGAATTATTCGAGGAAAGATATACAAATATAAAAATCAAAACAAAAGATAACCAATATTTCATTACAGGGGATGACGGGTTTAGCTGGACCTTGACACGGACCGCTCCTCGTATCCTTGTAGACGAGAGAGGTAATGAATATACAATACCGATTGCTTTTGAAGATATACCTAAAACTAGTGATATTCTGCTGGATGATAAAATCCAATCGCTGGGGATTTATAAAATCGGTGGTCTTGGGACATATGCTTATACTTTAGAGGAAGATTTAGACGAAGTAAATGAATTATTCAATCAGGCAACCGTGAATGAAGAGTACATTAGATTAAGCATACCTGAGTACATGATTGATATTAAATATGAGAATGGAAATAGAGGAAACCTGGAGCTAATGGTGAGTGAAAGCAATGAAGCAAGCTATGTAAAAAAACATGATATAGTAAATAATACTTTGACAGTGTTCAAAATTCCAAAAGCATTAGCCGATCATTTTAATCAATTAGCCGAGAAGATAGAAGAAATCAATAACGCCAAATAAAAACAAAAACTACCTCAAGTATTTGGGGTAGTTTTTGTCTGTATATTTAGCTGCATAAACCAACTGATTTGTTTTCGTATTGTGCATTATCCAATGCATTTACCATAAAATGTGCAACGCTTGCTCTTGGAATTGAGCTTGAACCTTTTGGAACCGTATCGACTGCTTCTTTGTAATCGGTTTTTAACGGTTCATCTTTTAAGCCCATAGGACGAGCGATTGTGTACGTAATATCTTTTGTTTTGTAATAGTTAAGCGCTGCGCGGTGGTCCGCTAATGGATTGGCGAGCATTTTCATCATGAGTTTCCCCATTACACCCGGAATTTCTCCATCCACGCCAGCTGAAGCACAATACACTAAACGTTTTACGCCAGCTTTCTCCATACCGTCCGCAATGTTTTTCCCCATTGTTTCAAGTTCATTGGATTTCTTTACACCTGTACTTGAACCTAAACATGAAATGACCGCTTCTTGCCCGACGATCGCATCGGCCACTTGCTCTGCATTAAATGCATCGCCTTGAATAATCGTTACATCTGTAGTTTTTAATTTTTCAGGTGTACGTACAAATGCGGTAACTGTATGACCAGCCTTAACAGCCATTTCAACAAAATGCTGGCCAACGCCACCAGTAGCCCCGAATACAATAATTTTCACGATTAATGGCCTCCTTTTAATGCTGCTTTTTGGATCTTAATACCTTTCCACATAAATGTTAGAATAATAGTGAAAATTAATATGATTAATCCTGCGATAAACGGGTATAGGATATCGATGTCATATAATGCGCCTGCAAGAAGAGGACCCATAATATTGCCGATGCTCATATAGGCATTGTTCATACCCATTGCAAACCCTTGTTCATTCCCGGCCATTTTTGAAATTAATGTCGTTAATACAGGACGCAAAATTGATGTCGCAAGGAATATTAATAACGAAATCGCAAAGAACATCGTATAGCTTCCTGCGATAATAGACAGGAAGAAGCCGGAAGCGGTAACGACTAAAAATAATTTTAAAACATTTACTTCTCCGATTGCTTTTACGAGGCGGTCAACAACAAATAATTGCATAATAACACCGACTAATCCTGTTGATGTTACCATGAAGGCAATTTCCTGTGGCGTTGCACCAAATTTATCATCTACATAAAGTCCAAGAACGGTTTCATAAGCCATTAAACCGAAACTCATGATTAGTGTAATAATCAGTGGAATGAAGAATGGCTTTTTAACAGATAAAAGAATATCATTCACCATTGATGAATTTTCGTCTTGTGGAACTTCGACTTTCTCTTCCTGACTCTCCGCCAATGTAAAGTATGAAACGACAAAGGCAAGAAGCCCGACTACCGCTGAAACAAGAAGCGGTGTTTTAAGTCCGAAATCCGCTAAAAAACCTCCGATACCTGGTCCGATTACAATACCAAGTGACATCGAGGCTGAAATAAAACTATTACCTTTTGCGCGTTGATCCATCGTTGTAATATCTGCTACATATGCAAAAATTGCAGGAATCAGGAATGCACAGCCGATTCCGCCGATAGCACGTGAAAAGTAAAGCAGCCAAATGGAATCAGCAAAGTAGAAAATAAACATCGAAATAGCTAACGTAAGCAGTCCGATATTAATGAGCGGGCGACGACCATACTTATCCGTCCATTTTCCCCCGATAGGTGATACTAAAAATTGTGCGAATGCAAAAATCGCAATGATTAAACCTGCAGCTGTTCCGCCTTGCCCAATTTCTTTTAAATAGGCAGGGATAATTGGAATGATAATCCCGAAACTCCCAACAGCAATAAACATGTTAAGCATAAGTAAAGCGAGCTTTTTTCGTTGATCTGAAGTCATAAATTTTCCTTTCTTACAATAAAATTTCACGTAATCAATTGTAATTAAAAAACCGCATTATGACTAGCGCTTTAGCTTATGAAAAATAAAAAATAAATCCAAAAGTGGTAAACTTTTGGATTTATTCATAAATACATATTATACTTGTGCGTTTAAGAATTCTTCTACTTGTGCAGGTGATTTTGCATTAGCGCTATGTAAGTGTGCTAATTTTTCACCATTTTTGAAGATTAGTAATGAAGGAATACCCATTACTTGATATTTCTCCGCTAAATCCGGGAAGTTATCACGGTTGATTGAATACCAGTCATATTGATTGTACTCTTCAATAATTGGATCGATAAACATATCCATACGTGTGCAGTCCGGGCACCAGCCAGCGAAGAATTTTACGATTACTGGTTTTTCATTGCTTGTCAGTTCTGTGAATTGTTCAATTGTTGTAATTTCTTGCATATTAATCACGCTCCTTACGCCCATTGTACACGATTATGACAGCTTACGAAAAGTAATTTAGCTTAATATATGTTCCTTCTAGCAATAAAAATATAAGAATAATAATTTTATTTAAAATTGCGAGAAAATTATTGCTTAAATTGTCAAAATAATCTACACTAAGAACAGAAAAGCTGTTTGAAGTTTTTTTTTGATTTCAAAATGAATGACTGTTCATTCAAGGGAGAAGGGGGAAGTGCTCGTGTCTTACAAAATTGAAAAAGTAGCGGTTTTAGGTTCAGGGGTAATGGGTTCAGGGATTGCAGCACATTTGGCGAATATCGGGATTCCTACATTGTTATTGGACATAGCTCCGGGCGAACTAACAAAGGAAGAAGAAGCTAAGGGGTTAACACTTGATTCAAAACCTGTTAAAAATCGATTTGCAGTTTCAGCAATGCAAAAATTACTAAAGCAAAAACCAGCACCACTTTCATCGAAAAAAAATCTAGCATTAATTACACCAGGTAACTTTGACGATGATTTAGAAAAGCTGAAAGATGTTGACTGGATTATTGAAGTAATTGTAGAAAGATTAGAAATTAAAAAAGGCTTATTTGAAAAGATTGATGCTGTACGTAAACCAGGCACAATCGTTTCATCAAATACATCAGGGGTTAGCATTAACGCAATGGCGGAAGGGCGTTCAGAAGATTTCCAGGCGCATTTCCTTGGGACACATTTCTTCAACCCGCCACGCTATTTGAAATTACTGGAAATCATTCCGGCAAACACGACAAACCCGGAAGTTGTAAGCTTTATGCAAACATTCGGTGAGGATGTATTAGGTAAAGGTGTTGTTATCGCAAAGGACACACCGAATTTTATCGCTAACCGAATCGGAACATACGGCCTAATCGTGACAATGAACGAAATGATTGCACGTAACTATACAGTAGGGGAAGTAGATTCGGTAACAGGACCACTAATCGGCCGTCCGAAATCTGCGACATTCCGCACTTTGGATGTTGTTGGTCTTGATACTTTTGCACATGTTGCTACAAACGTATATGACCAGACAACGGGTGAAGAACAGGCAGTATTTGAAGAATCACCTATTTTAAAGAAAATGATCTCAAATGGTTGGATTGGCGCGAAATCGGGCCAAGGTTTCTTCAAAAAAGTTGGGAAAGAAATTCTACAATTGAATTTATCAACATTTGAATATGAACCGACTACGAAACTTGTAGCACCATCATTAGAAATGGCAAAACAAGCAAAAGGTCCAGGAGGCAAATTAAAAGTTTTAATTTATGCAAATGACCGAGTTGGGGAACTATTATGGAATTCATTTGCACCGACACTAATTTACTCTGGAAAATTAGTAGGTGAAATTGCAGACGATATCGTTGCAATCGACAATGCGATGAAATGGGGCTTCGGCTGGGCTCAAGGTCCATTTGAAATGTGGGATTCAATCGGCGTAGAAATATCAGTCGCTAAAATGAAAGATGAAGGCCGTGAAATTCCAGAATTCGTTACTGGATTATTAGAGAAAGGCCTGAAAACATTCTATTCAGAAATCGATGGTGATTTAGCTTACTACAACGGTTCAGAATATGTAAAAGTACCGGTGAACGAAAAAGCGATCGACTTAAAACGCTACAAGAAAAAACACGGTGTGATCAAATCGAATTCAGGTGCAAGCCTAATCGATTTAGGTGATGGAATCGCGTTACTTGAATTCCACTCAAAATCAAATGCAATCGGTTTGGATATTGTTCAAATGATCAACTACGCCATTGATGAAGTTGAGAAAAACTTTAAAGGCCTTGTAATTGGGAACCAAGGTAAAAACTTCTGTGTCGGTGCCAACCTTGCAATGATTTTAATGGAAGCACAAGATGATAACATTTTTGAACTGGACTTTGTTATTAAGTCATTCCAGCAAGCAATGCGCCGTATTAAATATTCAACAAAACCGGTTGTTGCGGCACCATTCCAAATGGCATTAGGTGGCGGAGCGGAAGTATGTTTACCGGCTGCACACATTCAAGCATCAGCTGAAACGTATATGGGTCTTGTAGAAGTAGGAGTTGGATTAATCCCAGGTGGCGGCGGTAACTTAGGTCTTTACCAAAAGTTCATTAAAGGCTTGCCAAATGGCGTGGATGTAGACTATCAACAAATCGCAAACAAAGTATTCGAAACAATTGCAATGGCAAAAGTTTCGACTTCTGGTGAAGAAGCACGTGAAAATAACTTCCTGGACTTTGCGGACGGTATTTCAGTAAATCCGGATCACTTAATCTATGATGCAAAACAAGCAGCACTTGCACTTGCGGAAGCTGGCTATACAGCACCAGTGAAAAAACCGGTGAAAGTAGTAGGCGCACCTGGTTATGCAACATTGTTATTAGGGGCTCAAGGAATGTTCGATTCAGGCTATATTACAGAGCATGATCTGAAAATCGCGAAGAAACTTGCATATGTAATCGCAGGCGGAAAGGTACCATACGGAACAGAAGTTTCAGAAGAGTACTTATTAAACCTGGAAAAACAAGCATTCCTTGAATTAGTTGCAGACCAAAAATCACAAATGCGTATGCAGCACATGCTTGTAAAAGGAAAGCCATTACGTAACTAATCGAAGTCCGTGCGCAAAAAGCGACAGACTTTATCTTAAAACGTTGTATCAGTTGAAATATTTTGCCGGCAACTAGCTTACGAGTTTACTTGCTGGCTAATCACAAGGGGGAAACATCATTATGCGTGAAGCCGTTATCGTTGCAGGAGCACGAACACCAATCGGGCGTGCGAAAAAAGGATCACTTGCGAACACTCGTCCAGATGATTTTGGTGCAGTAGTAGTAAAAGAAGCATTAAAACGTGCGGGCTATGAAGGTCCAGTTGATGATTTAATTATGGGATGTGCAATGCCAGAAGCAGAACAAGGGATGAATGTTGCCCGCTTAGTTGGGGCATTGGCAGGGTTACCGGATGAAACACCAGCATTAACAGTTAACCGTTTCTGTTCATCAGGGCTACAAACAATTGCCTATGCAGCAGAGCGTATTATGCTAGGCCATGCCAAAGCAATCGTTGCAGGTGGTACAGAATCGATGAGTATGATTCCGATGACTGGTAATACAGTTCGCCTAAACCCGAAAATTGCTGAAGAGGCACCACAATACTATATCGGTATGGGTCACACAGCTGAAGAGGTAGCGAATCGTTACAATGTAACACGTGAAGAGCAGGATGCTTTTGCAGTACGTTCACACGAATTAGCTGAAAAAGCGATTAAAGAAGGTAAGTTTAAAGACGAAATCGTTCCGGTTGAAGTTACGGAATATTACGTCGATGAAAACAACCAGTTAAAAGAAAAAGTTACAATCTTTGATACAGATGAAGGGGTTCGTCCAGGTACATCGGTAGAAACGTTGGCAAAATTACGTCCAGCATTCAATGTAAAAGGTTCTGTAACAGCAGGAAATGCTTCTCAAACTTCTGACGGTGCAGCAGCAGTACTAGTAATGGACCGTGAAGAAGCGGAGAAACAAGGCATGCAGCCACTGGCAAAATTCCTGGGATTTGCTGTCGGCGGAGTTCCACCGGAAGTAATGGGTATCGGTCCAATCGTAGCAGTACCGAAAGCACTTGAAATTGCAGGGATTACACAAGATCAAGTAGACCTGTGGGAAATTAACGAAGCATTCGCATCACAGTCAATCCAAGTAGTTCGTGAGCTAGGTATTGATATGGAGAAAGTGAATGTTAACGGAGGGGCTATCGCATTAGGTCATCCACTAGGTGCAACAGGTGCGATTCTTACAGTGAAGTTAATCAACGAATTAAAACGCCGCGGCGGTAAATACGGTGTTGTAACAATGTGTATCGGCGGCGGAATGGGCGCAGCAGGGGTATTTGAAGTTCTTTAATTGTCTGGGGAAACAATACAATAAAAATCACAAAGGAAACTAGGGAGGAATTTATAATGGCACAAACAACAAACAGCATTATTAAAGGTGGCGGCTTTTTAATCGAGGACGTGGATATTAACCGAGTAATTACACCGGAAGATTTCACAGACGAGCAAAAAATGATTGCTCAAACGACACAGGAATATGTAACGAACGAAGTATTACCGGTAGTTGAAAACTTAGAGCACCATGAGTTCGATCACTCTGTACGTCTATTAAAAACAGCAGGTGATTTAGGTTTACTAGCAGCTGACGTACCTGAAGAATATGAAGGGCTAGGCTTAGACAAAATTTCTTCTGCATTAATCGCAGAAAAAATGTCACCGGCTGGCGGTTTCTCAATCACGCACGGTGCCCATGTAGGGATCGGTTCATTACCAATCGTATTATTCGGTAACCATGAGCAAAAAACGAAGTACTTACCGAAGTTAGCTTCAGGTGCATTAATCGCAGCATATGCATTAACAGAGCCAGGTTCAGGTTCGGATGCATTAGGCGCTAAAACAACAGCTAAGTTAAATGAAGCTGGCACACATTACGTATTAAATGGTGAAAAACAATGGATTACAAATGCAGGCTTTGCAGATGTATTCGTTGTATACGCAAAAATCGATGGCGATAAATTCACTGCATTCATCGTAGAGCGTTCATTCCCAGGTGTTTCTGTAGGTCCGGAAGAGAAGAAAATGGGGATTAAATCATCTTCAACTCGTACATTAATTTTAGAAGATGCAGAAGTGCCTGTAGAAAACTTACTAGGTGAAGTAGGCCGCGGTCATATTATTGCATTCAACATTTTAAATATCGGACGTTATAAATTAGGAGTAGGTACTGTAGGTGCATCAAAACGTGCATTTGAATTAGCAGTTGCTTATACGAACCAACGTCAGCAATTCAAAACAAAATTATCGGATTTCAACTTAACGAAAGAAAAAATCGCATCAATGGCTTCTCACATTTATGCATCTGAATCTTTAAACTATCGTACAGTTGGTTATTTCGAAGACCGTTTAAGCCAGTTATCTGATGAAGAGCAAAAAGACGGCAAATCAGTTGCAGCAGCAATCGCTGAATATGCTATTGAGTGCTCGATCGCAAAAGTATTCGGTTCTGAAACATTGGATTTCGTAGCGGATGAAGCGGTTCAGTTACACGGTGGTTACGGCTTTATGGCTGAGTACGAAGTAGAACGCATTTACCGCGACTCTCGTATTAACCGTATTTTCGAAGGTACAAACGAAATTAACCGTATGATCGTACCGGGCACATTTATGAAAAAAGCATTAAAAGGTGAGTTACCACTATTACAAGTTGCGCAAGAACTGCAAAACGAGCTATTAATGCTTATGCCTGAAGAAATCGGCCAAGGTGCTTTAGAGCAAGAGAAATATTTAGTGAAAAATGCCAAGAAGATTGCAGTACTTGCAGCAGGTGCAGCAGCACAACGCTACGGTGCAAAACTGGATGCGGAACAAGAGCTGTTAGTAAACATCGCAAACATTGCGAACCAATTATACGCAATGGAATCTGCAGTAATCCGTACACAAAAAGCAATCGAGCGTGACGGAGAAGAAAAAGCAGCACAAAAAATTCTTTACACTCAAATTTTCTGTCAGGAAGCATTCGCAGAAATCGAAAAAGAAGCAAAAGAAACATTAATCGCTTCAGTTGAAGGTGACGATGCACGTATGATTTTATCAGCATTACGTAAATTAACGCGTAACAACCCTTACAACTTAATTCCGAAAAAACGTGAAGCTGCAGCGAAACTAATCGAAGCAGAAAAATATGTAGTTTAATAAAGACGGTAACCGGGTGTTTACAATGCACCCGGTTTTTCTATGGGTTTTCTAATAAAATGTAAAATGTTCTAATATAATTTCAAAATGTCTAATATACATGGGAACTTCTAATATAAGTTTCCTATCTTCTATTATGTCACCCAAAGTTTCTAATAAGTGAAGTGAAGCCGTTCTTCTAAAATACGTCGGGCATGTTCTAATATTTTTGCACATCTTCTAACAACAACCATAACCAGTAAAACTCCGATAGTGCGAACACATTTTTGATTTGTCCTTCTATATCCGTTACAATATAGGAAAATCCAGGGCAAAAAGGAGTACTTACATGACAGTAAAATTCATCCAATATCCGAAATGTACAACTTGTAAAAAAGCGCAAAAATGGCTAGATGAGCAAGGTGTGGACTATGAAAATATTCATATTGTAGAGCAGACACCATCTAAAGAGGAACTTAAAGCAATTTACGAAGCTAGTGGAGTGCCGCTGAAGAAATTCTTTAATACATCTGGCATGAAATATCGTGAATTAGGCCTAAAAGATAAATTACCGACAATGTCCGAGGATGAGCAATTAGAGCTATTAGCATCGGATGGTATGTTAATTAAGCGACCAATCGTTACAGATGGTAAAAAATTAACTTTAGGATTTAAGGAGTCTGACTTCTTAGAAACTTGGAAATAAACAGTTATTCACATTGTATTTCCGAACGAAATATGGCAAAATGAACTTGAATGTACTACATATAACATGGAGGTTTTCGAATGAGCACACCTAAAGAATTACGTTATTCAAAAGAGCATGAGTGGGTTAAAATTGAAGACGGTAAAGCGACAATCGGTATTACGGATTTCGCACAGTCTGAACTAGGCGATATCGTATTCGTAGAGTTACCTGAAGTAGGCGATGAAATTTCAAGGGATCAGCCTTTCGGTAGTGTAGAATCTGTTAAAACAGTTTCTGAACTATATGCACCACTTTCTGGTAAAGTTGTTGCAATCAACGAAGAATTACTGGACAATCCTGAATATGTAAATGAATCACCATACGGTAATGCATGGATGGTTACTGTTGAGTTAACAAGTGAAGCAGAAGTAGACGAGTTATTAGACGCAGATGCTTACACTGCATTAATCGAACAATAATATGAAACACTAAAGCCTTCTATATAAAGGTTTTAGTGTTTTTTTGTTATTCTATATATAAAGGTGTCGAATGAAAGGAAGCGTGTTATATGGGAAGATGCATTGTTGTAGAAGGACGTGCCGATAAATTGAGATTAATCCCGATATTAGCTGAGGACGTGACAATTATTTGTACAAATGGCACAATAAGTGAAGTCAATTTGATTGATTTATTGGAAGAATATGAGCAAGATGAAATTATCACTATGTTTGATGCAGATAAAAACGGTGAGAAGTTACGTAAACTGATGAACCGTGCATATCCCGAAGCGACACAGCTTATCATACCTCATGAATATGTAGAAGTAGAAAAAACACCTACTAAAATCTTAAGGGATATTTTACTACAGGCAAAATTTTTAGTAAAAGAAGGATGACAGTATAATGGAACAATGGACGAAACAGCAATGGGAACAGAACGTACAACAGTATGATCAGACAGCGTTTTTCTTATATACGCCTATGTGCGGCACTTGTGAAGTGTCGGAAAAAATGTTGGAAGTAATTGAGAAATTACTCCCAGATCTTCCGCTTGGTATGGCAAATATCAATTATTTAGGGGATTTACCATATGAATTGAAAATTGAAAGTGTACCTTGTTTAATCGTTTCAGACAACGGGGAACTAACGAATAAAATTTATGCATTTAAATCCGTACCGTTTTTGTATGAAATATTAAAAAAGTAATTGACGTAGTCACTTTGTCGTGATAAAGTAACATTCATAATAATAAAACTTAATAACGTTGCTCTTATAAAGAGAGGTGGAGGGAAGTGCCCTATGAAGCCCGGCAACCAGCGTTTACGCAAAGGTGCCAATTCACACAAAGTTTAAACTTTGAAAGATGAGAGAACGGTTTACCGTATAAATGTATGTGAAACCTTTCTACTTGTCTTGGTAGAAAGGTTTTTTTCATTCAACGGAGGTTTTGAATGAGAATAGAACATGATTTTGAAATAGCAGGAAGGTTATTTCAATTTAGAAGGAGTACAACCGATGATTGATATACAAAATATTACAAAAGTGTATAACACGAAAAACGGTAAACTTACAGCAGTTGATAATGTAAGCCTATCGATTAACAAAGGTGAAATATACGGAATTATCGGCTACAGTGGTGCCGGTAAAAGTACGATGATCCGCCTGCTGAACGGTTTGGAAAAGCCAACAACAGGTTCTGTCATTGTAGGCGGCCAGGATATTGCAAAAGCTTCCGGGGCAAAATTACGAGAAGCACGCCAAAAAATAAGTATGATTTTCCAGCACTTCAATCTGCTCTGGTCACGTACAGTTGAAGAAAACATTGCATTTCCACTTGAAATTGCAGGCGTTTCAAAAGCTGATCGTGAAAAGCGAGTAGAAGAGCTGATTGAACTCGTAGGTTTAAAAGGAAGAGGGAAAGCGTATCCTTCACAATTGTCAGGCGGTCAAAAGCAGCGTGTCGGCATTGCACGAGCGTTGGCGAACAACCCGGAAGTACTTTTATGTGATGAAGCGACTTCAGCGCTTGATCCGGAAACAACGGATTCAATTTTGGAATTACTGCTCGATATTAATAAAAACATCGGACTTACAATTGTACTCATTACACATGAAATGCATGTTATTCGCAAAATCTGTAACAGAGTAGCGGTAATGGAAGCCGGTAAAGTAGTGGAACAGGGAGATGTATTGCAAGTGTTCCAGCATCCTCAAGCACCAATTACGAAAAACTTCGTATCACAGGCTTCTGGTGAAACACAGGAAACGCAAGCATCACTGGAACAGATTTTAGCCAATTATCCAGAAGGCAAAATCGCTAAATTAACATTTGCAGCGGCAACGACAGAACAGCCTGTCATCTCACAAATGATTAAGCAATTTGACGTAGTTGTTAATATAGTGCATGGCAAAATCTCAAATACAACGGGCGGTTCGTTTGGTACATTGTTTATTCATATCGATGGCGAGCCAAAAGCAGTCGCGGAAGCATTAAGCTTTTTAGCAAAGCAAGAAATTCAGGCGGAGGTGATTGAGCATGTTTAATCAATTATTTCCGAACGTAGATTGGGGTAAAATGCTCGAAGCAACATATGAAACAATTTATATGACGGCTGTTGCGACAGTCATCACATTTATACTAGGACTTCTAATTGGTATTGTCTTATTTTTAACGAGCGACAATCAATTATGGGCAAATAAAATTGTACACTTTTTGACAGGGTCACTCGTGAATATTTTCCGCTCGATTCCATTTATCGTCTTAATCATTTTATTAATTCCATTTACTAAGTTTTTACTTGGAACAATCCGTGGCGCCAATGCAGCATTACCTGCGCTAATTATTGGGGCAGCACCGTTTTATGCGCGCATGGTATTAATAGCATTAAGAGAAATTGATAAAGGTGTCATTGAAGCAGCCCGCTCAATGGGAGCGAAAACTTCTACGATTATTTGGAAAGTGCTGATCCCGGAAAGCTTACCGGCATTAATTTCTGGTATTACTGTTACTGCGGTAGCTTTAGTAGGATATACAGCAATGGCCGGCATTATCGGTGCGGGTGGTTTAGGTAACCTGGCATTCCTTGATGGTTTTCAGCGTAACCGAACAGATGTGACATTAATGGCAACTGTTTTAATTTTAGTTGTAGTATTCATTATCCAATTTATTGGGGACTTCATTACAGCAAGAGTGGACAAACGATAGTTAGTGGCTCATAAAAGGCCGTAATTATAAATAATGGTGCATCGAAACAATATGGACGCAAACTTTAAAAAAGTGCGCGTCTATAAGGGAAATAATCAGAATATAAAAAAGGTTTCGATAAACTGAACAAACTAAAAAAAGGGTAGGTAAAACAAATGAAGAAATTATTATCAAGCGTTATTTTAGGAGCTTCAGTACTTGCTTTAGCAGCATGTGGCGGAGAAGATGAAAAATTAGTAGTTGGTGCGTCAAATACACCACACGCAGTTATCCTTGAAAAAGTTAAGCCAATTTTAGAGGAACAGGGTATTGAGCTAGAAATTGCAACTTATACAGACTATGTTCTTCCAAACCAAGATTTAAATAACGGTGATTTAGATGCAAACTACTTCCAGCACATCCCATACTTCGAAGCTCAAAAAGCGGATTTCGATTATGACTTTGCAAATGCTGGCGGTATTCACATCGAGCCGATTGGTATTTACTCTAAAAAATATTCATCTTTAGAAGAACTTCCTGAAGGTGCAACGATTTTACTTTCTAACTCAGTGGCAGACCATGGACGTATGCTTTCATTACTTGAAGCACAAGGTTTAATTACATTAGCAGAAGGTATTGATAAAACAAAAGCAGAAATAAAAGACATCGTAGATAATCCGAAAAACTTCGAATTCGATGCAAACACAGCAGCTGAATTATTAGTGCAAATGTATGAAAATGAAGAAGGCGATGCGGTGTTAATCAACTCAAACTTCGCAATCGATAACGGTATTAACCCATTGGAAGATTCAATCGCAATCGAGTCTAGTGAATCACCATATGTAAACATTATTGCAGTAAAATCTGGTGATGAAGATTCAAAAGAAATTAAAGCATTAGTAGATGCATTACGCTCAAAAGAAGTACAAGACTTTATCGTTGAAGAGTGGGGCGGCTCTGTAGTACCTGTTTCAGGCGAATAAAATGATCAAAAAACCATTTTCTCTCTTCGGGGAGAAAATGGTTTTTTTTCTGGACATAAAATAGCCTTTTCTTAAATAAGGGGTATCTCCTTATCCAATAAAAATTTTTTTCTGTCCAAATGCATTTTATTGGAATCGTGTTAATCGTGAATAAAAGTTGGATATAAATTTGACGAATACTTCTTCGGATGGAGCAAGATCTCTTGCTGTTGGTGCAATGATGCCGACTGTGCGTCTTATATTAGGAATGGCAATCGGCACTTTGACAGTCATGCGCGGTGTTGAATCGTAAAGTGAACTTTCCGGTAAAAGTGTCACACCGATTCCTGCTGCCACAAGCCCTTTTAAAGCATCCATATCTTCTCCCTCGGTAGTGATATTCGGCATAAAGCCTACAGAGCGGCATGCATCAACAGCCACTTTATTTAAAATATAGCCTTCCGGAAAAAGTACAAATTGGTCATTACGCAAATCGACAAGGTTAATCGAATCTTTTTTTGCTAGTGGATGTGTTGCAGGCAATAAAGCATGGATGTTTTCACTAAACAGCACGGTTGTATTGATTGCTTCGTCTTTTGGTGGTAATGGTCCAAGCAAAGCTAAATTCAGCTCGCGATTTTTGACCGCATCAATCAAATACTTATAGGATCCTTGGCGCAAATGGAAAGAAATTTCCGGGTATTCTTTTTTAAATGCCGAAATGACGGTCGGCAATACATAGCTTGCCAAACTTGTAGGAAAACCTATTTTAATTGTCCCTTTTGCCGGGTCTAAATATTCTTCTACCTGCTTTGCAGCAAAATCAATTCCCTTGAGTGCGGAAATACAATGTTCCAAAAAAATCTTCCCGACCGGCGTCAGCTTTACGTTACGCCCAATTCGTTCAAAAAGCGGTGTGCCGAGTTCTTCTTCCAAGTTGGCAATTTGCCTGCTGATTGCAGACTGGGCAACGTGTAAATGCTCCGCTGCTTCAGAAATATGCTCCCGTTCTGCCACCTCTACAAAGTAACGTAACTGTCTTAATTCCACAATTCCCACCCCATTCATCTAAAAAGTAGATTGTTTATATCCAAACTATATATTGTTTATATTATTTCGAAAACTTTAAAATGTAAATACGGGATTGAAAGAATGAGGGGGAATGAATATGAGTTTTCATCAGTTACCAGAAGCACAAGGGTTATATAATCCTGAATTTGAACATGACGCATGCGGAATCGGCATGTATGCAAATATAAAAGGAATACCTTCACATCAGATTGTAGAAAAAGGATTGGAAATGTTATGTCGCTTAGAACACCGTGCAGGACGCGGCGGGGACGGCAAGACAGGTGATGGGGCAGGGCTGTTAGTTCAAATCCCACATGCTTTCTTTCAACAAAACTGTACGGATCTTAATTTACCTGAAATGGGTGAATATGGTGTTGGCCAAATTTTTTTCACAGAGAATGAAAACGAACGCCTAAAAATTGAACAAAAGATGAACGAATTAATTGAACAGGAAAATCAGCAACTGATTGGTTGGAGAACTGCTCCGACAAATAAGGAAAATTTAAGTGAGATTGCTAAATCGACTGCACCGGTAGTTCGCCAAGTATTTATTCGCTCAAACGAAAACGACAATAAGGCGTTCGAACGAAAATTGTATGTCATCCGCAAACAGCTCGAACATTGGGCTACGGAGCAACAATTCGAATTGTATATTCCAAGTCTTTCTAGTCAGACAATTGTTTTTAAAGGTTTGCTCTCACCAGAAGAGGTAAGTGAATTTTATGTGGATCTGCAGGACGAAAACTTTGTATCTGCATTGGCACTCGTGCATTCACGTTACTCAACGAATACATTCCCATCATGGAAACGGGCCCATCCGAACCGCTATATTATCCATAATGGGGAGATTAACACATTGCGCGGCAATATTAACTGGATGCGTGCACGTGAGCAACAGTTCGTATCTGAAGCGTTTGGGGATGACCTTGAAAAGTTATTACCGATTATTGATACAACGGGTTCAGATTCCTCGATGCTTGATAACGCCTTTGAATTTTTTGTATTAGCTGGACGTTCACCTGCAGAGACGGCGATGATGATGATTCCGGAGCCATGGACAGAAAACCCGCGCATTGATGAAGATCGTAAAGCGTTTTATCAATTTCATGCAAGCTTAATGGAGCCATGGGATGGACCGACTGCTATTTGTTTCACGGACGGCAAACAGATCGGGGCAATTCTGGACCGTAACGGTTTGCGGCCAGGAAGACTTTATGTGACAAAAGATGATCATGTTATTTTCTCGTCTGAAACTGGGGTAGTCGATTACGCTGAGGAAGACATTCTTTACAAAGACCGATTAAGCCCAAGCCGCATGCTGTTAATTGATTTAGAACAAGGAAAAATTATTTCGGATGCGGAGCTGAAATCCGAAGTAGCAGCAGAAAAACCTTATGCAGCATGGCTGGAAGAAAATATGATCAAACTCGAAGTGAAGGAAGAGCAGTTACCTGAAATAAATGATCTGACATTACGCCAGAAAATTCACGGTTACACATTTGAGGATGTACAAAAATATATTGTACCTCTTGCAAATGACGGAAAAGATCCGCTTGGTTCGATGGGGAATGATACACCATTAGCTGTTCTGTCAGATAGACCGCAATCATTATTTAATTACTTTAAGCAGCTATTTGCACAAGTGACAAACCCGCCGATTGATTCCATTCGGGAACATGTCGTGACATCGACAATGACATTGCTTGGAGCGGAAGGTGATTTATTACAGCCGAATGCGCAAAATGCACGTCGCCTCCTGCTGAAAACACCGGTATTAACGACTGCAGAATATGAGCAAATCGTAAATAATAACGAAGAACATTTTGAAGTAGCAGAAATCTCGCTGAAATTTACGGAAAATTTAGAAAGTGAACTTAACCGAATCAAAACGGAAGCGGAAGCGGCTATTTTTGGCGGCAAGACAATTATTGTACTGTCTGACTATATGGATGACGCTAAGCAGTTAACGATGCCTGTTCTTCTGGCAGCAAGTACAATCCATCAATATTTAGTGCGAATCGGTTTACGTACGAAGGCCAGCATTATCGTTAGCAGTGCGGAAGTTCGGGAAGTTCATCATTTTGTTGCACTAATCGGCTTCGGTGTTGATGCCATTCACCCGTACTTAGCATATGCAACGATTGATGAGGCAATTGAAAAGGGTCATCTATCTGTACCGTTTGAAAAAGCAGTTCAAAAATTCCGAAAGGGAGCAGCAGATGGTGTCGTTAAAGTGATGTCGAAGATGGGAATTTCAACAGTTCAATCTTATCGTGGTGCCCAAGTGTTTGAGGCAGTCGGAATTTCAAAAGAAGTGATTGACGAATACTTTACAGGTACGGCTTCGCAAATTGACGGGATCGACTTAAAAACAATCGGTGAAGAAGCGAGACGCCGCCATGAGGAAGCAATGCAATCAGTGTCAGAACAATTGCATTCAGGTTCAGATTTCCAATGGCGTGCAGATGGAGAGCATCATGCGTTCAATCCGAAAACAATCCATACACTCCAGTGGGCTACACGTAAAAATGATTTTGGTTTGTACCGGATGTATGCGGAAATGGCCAATGAAGAACGAATCGGATTTTTACGTAATTTATTCGACTTTAAAAAGAATGAACGCCGAATCCCGATGGAAGAAATCGAGTCAGTGGATTCCATCGTGAAACGTTTTAAATCAGGGGCTATGTCGTTTGGTTCGTTATCGAAAGAAGCGCACGAAACATTAGCGGTAGCGATGAACCGTCTAGGTGCACGTTCGAACTCTGGTGAGGGTGGGGAAGATCCGGCCCGTTTTACAATCGAGCCGAATGGTGACAACAAGCGCAGTGCAATTAAACAAATTGCATCAGGACGTTTTGGGGTGAAATCGCATTATTTAGTAAATGCCGATGAACTGCAAATTAAAATGGCGCAAGGAGCCAAACCGGGAGAAGGCGGCCAGCTGCCAGGCAATAAAGTATATCCATGGGTAGCGGATGTACGTGGTTCTACTCCTGGGGTAGGGTTAATTTCACCGCCGCCGCATCACGATATTTACTCAATCGAGGATATGGCACAGTTAATTCACGATTTAAAAAATGCAAACCGTCATGCAAGAATTTCTGTAAAGCTCGTAGCTAAAGCGGGTGTTGGTACAATTGCTGCAGGTGTTGCTAAAGGGGCGGCAGATGTCATCGTCATTTCAGGCTATGATGGCGGTACAGGGGCATCGCCGAAAACATCGATTAAGCATACAGGCTTACCGTGGGAGCTCGGTTTAGCGGAAGCGCACCAAACATTGATGCTCAATGGACTGCGCGACCGAGTGACACTGGAAACGGACGGCAAGCTCATGACGGGGAAAGATGTCGTAATGGCAGCACTTTTAGGAGCAGAGGAATTTGGTTTTGCGACAGCACCGTTAATCGTTTTAGGTTGTGTCATGATGCGTGCCTGTCATTTGGATACTTGTCCGGTAGGTGTAGCAACACAAAATCCGGAACTCCGTGCTAAATTTATGGGTTCAGCTGATCATGTTGTCAATTATATGCGTTTTGTTGCGGAAGAAATGCGTGAATATATGAGTATTTTAGGATTCCGTACTGTGGAAGAGATGGTCGGTCGTACAGATGTACTGCAAATTTCAGATCGCACGGCAAAACATTGGAAAGCAAGCCAGCTTGATTTAACGGCCCTGCTTCATCAAATCCAAGGAACACGCACGAAGCATCATCAGCAAAACCATAATATAGAGGGAAGCTTTGATTTACGCGAGTTATTGCCGCAAGTTTCAAAGGCAATAGAAGGAAATGAACGAATTGAATTAAACTACCCGATTAAAAATACAGACCGTGTAATGGGAACAATTGTCGGCAGTGAAATTTCCCGCAAATACGGGGAAGCAGGATTACCTGATAATACAATCAACTTAACGTTTACAGGCCATGCTGGTCAAAGCTTCGGCGCATTTATCCCTAGAGGAATGTCGATGCGCGTAGTCGGAGATGTTAATGATTACTTCGGTAAAGGTTTGTCTGGAGGAAAAGTGACAGCCATCGCACCGATTAAAGGCGAACAGGAGAAAAACGTCATCGCCGGAAATGTTTGTTTATACGGGGCAACGAGTGGTAAAGCCTTTATTAACGGGCGTGCAGGGCATCGATTCGGTGTTCGTAATTCAGGTGCTGAAATCGTTGTTGAAGGAATTGGAGATCACGGGTGTGAGTATATGACTGGCGGTAAGATCGTTATATTAGGGGATGTCGGTCAAAACTTTGGTGCCGGAATGTCTGGAGGAATCGGCTATATTCTGCCGAGTGAAGAGGAAAAGTTCAAATCACAATGCAATATGGAAATGATCCATTTTGAAAAACTGACAGACAAAGCGGAGATAGAATCTGTTCGACAATTAATTATTCAGCATTTGGAAGAAACGGATAGTTCCTACGCATTGGATGTGTTAGCGAAGTGGGAGCAGTTCGTTCCGAAGTTCGTTAAAGTTGTACCAACGGATTATAAAATAATGGTAGATAAAATAAAAAATTACACTGCAACCGGTTCTACAAAAGACGATGCAGCAATGCAGGCATTTACGGAAGTGACGACTAGTCAGAAGAAGCTTGTGAGCACAAAATAAGAGGGGGTTTCTAGCATGGGAAAAGCAACGGGTTTTATGGAATTTAAACGGGAGAAAGTTCAGGAGCAACGACCACTAGAGCGTCTTTCAAATTGGGGTGAATATACAAGCAGGCTATCTGATGAAAAATTACAGACACAAGGTGCGCGCTGTATGGATTGTGGAACGCCATTTTGTCATATGGGAATTGAAATTCGCGGTACTGCAGCAGGGTGTCCGATTCAAAATGTCATCCCTGAATGGAATGACTTAGTATATAAAGGGAAATGGCAGGAAGCGTTGGAACGTTTGCACATGACGAATAATTTCCCTGAATTTACTGGCCGTGTCTGTCCTGCTCCATGTGAAGGGTCGTGCACACTTGCCATTACGGATCCGGCTGTCGCGATTAAATCGATTGAACGTACGATCATTGATAAAGGATTTGAAAATGGCTGGATTACACCACGTATCCCTGCATCGCGTACGGGCTTTAAAGTGGCGATTGTCGGCTCGGGTCCTGCAGGTTTAGCGGCAGCAGACCAACTGAACCAACTAGGTCATTCCGTGACGGTGTTCGAACGTTCCGATAGATTTGGCGGGTTATTAATGTACGGAATCCCGAATATGAAGCTTGAAAAAGATGTGATTGAACGTCGAATTCATTTACTCTCAGTGGAAGGAATCGATTTCGTTGCAAACACGGAAATCGGAAAAGATATAACGAAGGAACAATTACAAGCTGATTTCGATGCTGTAATTTTATGTACAGGAGCACAAAAACAAAGAATTCTTCATTTAGAAGGAAGAGATGCAGGCAATATTCATTTAGCGATGGACTATTTAACGGATGTTACGAAAAGCCTGCTGGATTCAGACTTTGCGGATAATCAGGCGTTAAATGTGGAAGGGAAGGATGTCATCGTAATTGGCGGCGGGGATACAGGTGCTGACTGTGTAGCAACAGCACTCCGCCAAAAATGCCGATCTGTCTACCAATTTGGGAAACATCCGCAACAAGCCACAACACGTACAGATGAAACAATGTGGCCAAAAGATCCGAACATTTATACAATGGATTATGCTTATGCCGAAGCAGATGCAAAATTTGGTCGTGATCCGCGAGAATATTGTATTCAAACTACGAAAATAGAGAAAGATAGTAAGGGTAATGTAAAAGAGCTTCATACTATCCAAATGGAAAAAATTCTAGGCGAGGATGGCTTCCACTACTTTAAAGAGTTGCATGGTACTGAGAAAGTATGGCCGGCACAGCATGTATTTGTTGCAATCGGCTTTGAAGGTGCTGAAAAAGAAACACCAGAACATTTCGGAGTAGAACTAACGAATAACCGTATCCGTGCATCGGTTAAAGACTACGAAACAAATATTCCGGGCGTTTTTGCTGCAGGTGACGCACGCCGAGGGCAAAGCCTTGTCGTATGGGCAATCAAAGAAGGACGCGGAGTTGCCGCAAGTGTTCATTATTATTTAAATGAAATGTTAGTTAAAAGTTAATAGGATAGTAAGAACGGATATTTTAATAAAATTGATTGGAATGGAGGGCGACTCCAGCGGGAAAAGCACGATGCCTGAGACTACAGGCTCAGGCTGTGCCCGCGGAAAGCGTCTTGGAATGGAAATCAATTTTTACTCACAGCAAAAAACGTCATTTTTCTCCCGGAGAAAAATGGCGTTTTTAAGTTATAATCCAACTTTAAATATTTTTGAGAAAATATAGAATCAATCATTTGAATAAGTGAAATTGATTCTCAATTAAATGATTGCTATTGAAAAAATGAAAAGCTAAATTATTACTGTTTAAATAGTAGAAATAAACCGCAGTAAAGTGTTTTACAAGAATGATAGATATTTTTTAATTAAAATCATTCTAAACTATTTGCAACCCACATTCATTTCGGGTAAGATTGGTAATGAACTTAATTTGGCGTACAAAAAGTATGCAAATGAATATTTGGAGGTAATTTAATGTCAACATTAGAAATTAAAGATCTTCACGTTGCAATCGACGGAAAAGAGATTTTAAAAGGTGTAAATCTAACTATCAATACAAACGAAGTACATGCGATCATGGGTCCTAACGGTACTGGTAAATCGACATTAGCTTCTGCAATTATGGGTCACCCAAAATATGAAGTAACATCAGGCGAAATCTACCTTGATGGTGAAAATGTATTAGAAATGGAAGTTGATGAGCGTGCCCAAGCAGGTTTATTCCTTGCTATGCAATACCCATCAGAAATTCCTGGTGTAACAAACGCGGACTTCTTACGTTCAGCAATTAACGCTCGTCGTGAAGAAGGACAAGAAATCTCATTAATGAAATTCATCCGTGAATTAGATAAAACAATGGAATTCTTAGAAATGCCTGAAGAAATGTCTCAACGTTACTTAAACGAAGGTTTCTCTGGCGGTGAGAAAAAACGTAACGAAATTTTACAAATGATGATGATCAAACCAACATTCGGTATTTTAGATGAAATCGACTCTGGTTTAGATATCGATGCATTAAAAGTAGTTTCAAAAGGTATTAACGAAATGCGCGGCGAAGGTTTCGGCTGCTTAATGATCACTCACTACCAACGTTTATTAAACTACATCACACCTGACCATGTTCACGTAATGATGCAAGGTAAAGTTGTAAAATCAGGTGGTGCTGAATTAGCACAACGCTTGGAAGCAGAAGGTTATGAATGGATTAAAGCTGAATTAGGCATTGAAGATACTGAAGAAGTAACAGAAGCATAATTAAGGAGGACGACGAAGATGACGGTTGAAACAAAATTAGCGTTATCAGCAGAAGAAGTACGCTCGTTCTCGCAAAAACATGCTGAACCAGCAACATTTGCTGATTTCCGTGTGAGCGCAATGGAAAAAGCTGCTGCGCTTGACTTACCAAAACCAGACAGAACGAACATTAGCAAGTGGAACTTCATTGATTTCCCTAACCATACAGTAGAAAGCACTCCATTTAATTCATTGGAAGAGCTGCCTGTAGAGGTGAAATCAGTAGTTGATATTGAAACACAAGAAAACCTTTATATCCAACGCAACAATACACCAGCGTTCATTAAAGTTTCAGAAGAACTGAAAAACAAAGGTGTAATTTTCATGGATATTCAAACAGCAGTTCGCGATCATAAAGATTTAGTAGAAAAATACTTTATGACAACAGCTGTAAAAGTGGACGAGCATAAATTAACTGCTTACCATGCAGCACTAGTAAACGGTGGTATTTTCGTATACGTGCCACGCAACGTTGTAATCGAAGCACCTCTTCAAGTTGTGTTTTTAAATGACGATGCAGAAGCTTCATTATTCAACCACGTGTTAGTAGTAGCAGAAGAATCTTCGGCTGTTACTTATGTTGAAACTTATATTTCTACATTTGATGAAGCACATGGTCAAGTAAACGTTGTAACAGAAGTAATCGCAAAAGATAATGCACAAGTAACATTCGGTGCAGTAGACAACTTGGCACATGGCTATACTGCTTATGTAAACCGCCGTGGACATGCTGAGCGCGATGCAAAAATTGACTGGGCATTAGGTTTAATGACAAACTCAGATACAATTTATGAAAATACTACAAACTTAATTGGCGATAACTCTACTTCAGATTTCAAAATGGTAACTGTAGGTAGCGGAGATCAAAAACTTAACTTCACAACATTAATCCGTCAATGGGGTAAAAATTCCGACGGTCAAATTTTAAAACACGGTGTAATGAAAGATTCTTCACAGTCAATCTTTAACGGAATCGGTCATATTATGCATGGTGGTACAAAAGCAAATGCAGAACAAGAGTCTCGCGTACTGATGCTTTCAGAAGGTGCACGCGGAGACGCTAACCCAATTCTGTTAATTGATGAAGACGATGTAACAGCAGGACACGCGGCATCTGTTGGACGTGTTGACCCAACTCAACTGTACTACTTAATGAGTCGTGGTATTTCTAAAGCAGAAGCAGAGCGCCTTGTAATTCACGGATTCCTTGCGCCAGTTGTTGCTAAATTGCCAATCGAAGGCGTTAAAAAGCAGCTGACGGAGGTTATCGAAAGGAAAGTTCGATAATGATACCTAACGATATTAAAAGTTATTTTCCAATTTTAAATCAGGAAGTCAATGGACATCCTTTAGTTTATTTGGATAGTGCGGCTACATCTCAAAAGCCGATTCAAGTTATTGAAGCAATCTCAAATTACTATAATTTAGATAACTCAAACGTTCACCGAGGTGTTCATACACTTGGTAACCGTGCAACGGATTCCTATGAAGGTGCGCGTGAAAAAGTTCGTAAATTCATTAATGCTAGTTCAACACAAGAAGTAATTTTTACTCGTGGTACAACAACAGCACTTAATACAGTTGCTTCAGGCTATGGTCGTCAAAATGTACAAGAAGGTGATGAAATTGTCATTACGTACATGGAACACCATTCAAACATTATTCCATGGCAACAGCTTGCAAAAGAAAAAGGGGCGGTACTGAAATATATCGACCTTGAAGCAGACGGTACAATTTCATTGGAAAAAGTACGTGAAACAATTACGCCACAAACGAAAATTGTTTCTATGATGTATGTTTCCAACGTATTAGGTACAATCAATCCAATTAAAGAAGTTGCACAAATTGCCCATGAAAATGGCGCGGTAGTTGTTGCGGATTTAGCTCAGGCAGCACCGCATATGAAGATCGATATTCAAGATTTGGATGTTGACTTCGCAGCATTTTCAGGACATAAAATGTGTGCACCAACTGGAATTGGGGTACTATATGGTAAAAAGGCGCTTCTTGAAGAAATGGAACCAGTAGAGTTTGGCGGTGAAATGATTGATTTCGTAGGTTTAAATGAATCAACATGGAAAGAGTTACCGTGGAAATTCGAGGGTGGTACACCGATCATTGCAAGTGCAATTGGTTTGGGTGCTGCAATCGACTTTTTAGAGGAAATCGGTTTAGACAATATTGCAGCCCACGAACATAAGTTGGTAGGTTATGCAATGGATCAATTGGAAACAATTGATGGTCTTCAGATTTTCGGACCACGTGACCCGATGAAACGATGCGGACTCGTTACATTCAATCTAGATGACGTACATCCACATGATGTGGCGACAGTATTGGATATGAGTGGAATCGCTGTCCGTGCAGGACATCATTGCGCCCAACCTTTAATGAAATGGCTTCAAGTAACAGCAACAGCTCGAGCAAGCTTCTACATGTACAATGATGAAGAAGATGTTGATCGTTTAGTTGCAGGATTGCGCTCAGCGAAGGAGTATTTTGGCGATGTCTTTTAATAATTTAGATCAACTTTATCGTTCCGTTATAATGGATCACTATAAAAACCCTCGTAACAAAGGGTCTCTTGAAGAAAACAGTGTGACAATCGATATGAATAACCCTACTTGCGGTGATCGTATCCATTTAACATTGAAGCTAAACGATGATATCGTGGAAGATGCGAAGTTCGATGGGGAAGGCTGTTCAATCTCCATGTCTTCAGCATCAATGATGACTCAAATCGTTAAAGGCAAAAAATTGGACGAAGCTTTGGAACTGGCTGATATTTTCTCAAAAATGATGCTGGGCGAAGACTTTGACGATGAAAAGTACGATCTTGGGGATGTCGAAGCACTGCAAGGTGTAGCAAAATTCCCGGCACGTATAAAATGCGCTACATTAGCTTGGAAAGCGATGGAAAAAGGCGTAAACAACGAAAAGAAATAAACAGTAGTAAGGCTAAAGTGTGTTTATGCACATTTTAGCACTTCTCATTAGATGAACGGAGGAGACAACATGGCTAAAAAAATGCCTGAAATCGGCGATTACAAGTATGGTTTCCATGATAAGGACGTATCAATTTTCCGTTCTGAACGTGGACTTACAGAAGATATCGTTCGTGAAATCTCAAGTATGAAGGAAGAGCCACAGTGGATGCTTGACTACCGCTTAAAAGCTCTTGAAAAATTCTATGAAATGCCAATGCCTCAATGGGGCGGTGACCTA
Source organism: Solibacillus isronensis (assembly GCF_023715405.1). Classification (NCBI taxonomy): domain Bacteria; kingdom Bacillati; phylum Bacillota; class Bacilli; order Caryophanales; family Caryophanaceae; genus Solibacillus; species Solibacillus isronensis. The sequence continues at coordinate 36,786 of NZ_JAMBOC010000002.1, read as the reverse complement.
GCGTCATTAAACTTCGATGAAATTACGTATTACGTAAAACCATCTGAAGCAACTGAACGTTCTTGGGATGAAGTACCTGAAGAAATCAAAGCAACATTTGATAAATTAGGTATTCCAGAAGCTGAACAAAAATATCTTGCAGGTGTATCTGCTCAGTACGAATCTGAAGTAGTTTACCACAACATGAAGCAAGACCTTACAGATTTAGGGATTATCTTCAAAGATACTGACTCAGCATTAAAAGAAAACGAAGATATCTTCAAAAAACACTGGGGTACAGTAATCCCTTATACAGATAACAAATTCGCAGCATTAAACTCTGCAGTTTGGTCTGGTGGTTCATTTATTTATATGCCTAAAGGCGTTAAATTAGACACACCATTACAAGCATACTTCCGTATTAACTCTGAAAACATGGGTCAATTCGAACGTACGCTAATCATCGTAGACGAAGATGCATCTGTACACTACGTAGAAGGTTGTACAGCGCCTGTTTACACAACAAACTCTCTACACTCGGCTGTAGTAGAAATCATCGTTAAAAAGAACGCTTACTGCCGTTATACAACGATTCAAAACTGGGCAAACAACGTTTATAACCTTGTTACAAAACGTACAGTTGTTGAAGAAAACGGTACAATGGAATGGATCGACGGAAACATCGGTTCAAAATTAACAATGAAATACCCTGCTTGTATCCTTAAAGGTGAAGGCGCACGTGGTATGACATTATCAATTGCCATTGCAGGTAAAGGTCAACACCAACACGCTGGTGCGAAAATGATTCACTTAGCACCAAACACATCTTCAACAATCGTTTCAAAATCGATTGCTAAGCAAGGTGGTAAAGTTACGTATCTTGGTCAAGTAAAATTCGGTAAAAATGCTAAAGGTGCACGTTCAAACATCGAGTGTGACACATTAATCATGGATAACGAATCTACTTCTGATACAATTCCATATAACGAAATCTTAAATGATAATGTATCTTTAGAGCACGAAGCGAAAGTTTCTAAAGTATCTGAAGAGCAGTTGTTCTACTTAATGAGCCGTGGTGTTTCTGAAGAAGAAGCGACAGAAATGATCGTAATGGGCTTCATCGAGCCATTCACAAAAGAATTACCAATGGAATACGCAGTAGAAATGAACCGTCTAATCAAGTTCGAGATGGAAGGTTCTATCGGATAATTTTTATCCAGGCACTTGCCTCCAATTTATTGGAGACAGGTGCTTTTTTATGTTAAGGAAACAATAGATTTTGGCATTGTGGATAACTTTGAACTAAACGACTGTCTACGTCTAGGCTAAAGCGCCAACTCCTCGGCCATTTCGGTCCCTCCATGCAAAAGTGGTGAAGCATTTACTTTTGCGTCGGGCCCTCCAATGGCTGTCGGAGTTGAACGGGCGCTTTAGCGCTTTTGTTCTAATTGTGGTGAATTCGTGAAGAAATAAACAACTTTACTAGAAAGATTCCAGAAAGCGCATAGTATACGTTTACAATAATTGTATTAGATGGAATAATGGATTTAGAATGTATATGAAGGAGCGACAAAAATGGAAAACTTATTTTGGCCAGTAGCTTTAGGGGTTCCTGGTGCTGTAGTTGTAGTTGCAGTAGCACTCACTTTTTGGGCTTTAAAGGAAAAGAAGAACGGTAAGATTATGAAAAATGAAGAGCATGAAGGTATTATTAAATAATATTAAAATGGCTTCAAACGACTACTTAAGCGTTTGAAGCTTTTTTCTATTTTAAGTTGGAAATGAAGTTTTCGATTTCCTGTTGTGTTTTACGGTCTTTGCTGACGAAACGTCCAAGCTCCGTGCCGTTTTCATAAGCTAAAAAACTAGGAATACCGATAATTCCTAAATCAATACATAGATCTAAAAACTTATCACGGTCTACTTTAACGAATTTATATTCCGGAAATTTTTCAACGACTTCCGGCATAAACGGATCAATGAAACGACAATCTCCGCACCAATCCGCTGTAAATTCGAAAATAACGGCTGAACTGCTTTTAAATTGCTCAAATTCCTCTGTTGATTGTAAAATATGCATAAACTTGTCCTCCTTTTTTCTATTATTATGATGTGAAATGTAGTGTTTTGCAATGAATGACCATTGAAAAGGGTAAGGTATTATACAATGCTAGAGAGGTGAAGAACGATGATTTCAATCGGCTTAACTGGTTGGGGAGATCACCCGGAAGTATATAGTGAAGTTACTGCAGCAAAAGATAAATTATTTGATTATAGCGGGCATTTCCCTGTCGTAGAATTAGATACGTCTTTTTATGCGATTCCTTCACCGGCAAATGTAGAGAAATGGTGCAAGGATACACCGGATAGTTTTCAATTTGTCGTGAAGGCTTATCAGGGCATGACAGGTCATTTACGCGATGAACTGCCATTTGAGACGAAAAATGATATGTTCAACGCATTTCGAAATTGTGCAGATACATTTAAAAAGCACGGTAAGCTTGCAATGGTACTAGTTCAATTTCCTCCTTGGTTTGACTGCCAAGGGAAAAATGTTCAATATATCCGTTATATAAAGCAACAATTACAAGGGTATCCTATTGCTATTGAGTTTCGAAACCAAACTTGGTACAGTGCGGAAATGAAAGAGAAGACACTGCAATTTTTAAAAGACCATCATTTGATTCATACAGTTTGTGATGAACCGCAGGCAGGAAGCGGCTCCGCTCCTTTTGTACCAATTGCTACTAGTGAGAAGGTGCTCGTACGTATTCATGGTCGCAATGTTCATGGATGGCGAAATATAGGGCATGGGGAAAACTGGCGCAAAGTGCGGTTTTTATATGATTATAATGAAGAGGAACTGCAGAAACTTGCAGAGGAAGTAAAATTTTTGGCACGCCAATCAAAACATGTCTTCGTATTATTTAATAATAATTCTGGAGGGCATGCAGCCAAAAATGCAAAACGAATGCAGCAAATTCTTGATCTTGAATTTGATGGTTTAGCGCCAAAGCAATTAGGTCTTTTTGAAGAATAACGTAAAGCGAGGTGGCAATGCAAAAGTGCGAGAAGTAATTCATATATTCCATACGAATGATTTGCATAGTCATTTTACGTACTGGAAACGCAGTCAGTCGTTTATTCAAATACAACGTCAATTACTGGCCGATAAAGGTGAAACTAGCTTCTTGATCGATTTAGGAGATCATTTGGACCGTTCCAATTTATATACAGAGGCAACACTAGGTAAGGGTAATATCAAAATGCTGAATGATGCGGATTATGATGTTGTGACAATTGGAAACAATGAAGGCATAACGCTCTCCTATAATTTGCTCTATCATTTATATGATGACGCAAAGTTCGAAGTAGTTGTTGCAAATCTATATTCACAATCAGAAGAAAACCCCCGGTGGTTGAAACCTTACACAATATTAACTACCCAGTATGGCACAAAAATCGCTGTAATAGCTGCGACTGCCCCGTTCGACCTTTTCTATAAGGAGCTTGGGTGGGACGTGACAAACCCGCGTACAGAGCTTGTGAAGCTTGCATTTGAATTAAAAGAGCAGGTAGATATAATCGTTTGTTTATCACATTTAGGGATTACCGAAGATGAATTGCTGGCACAGGAATGCCCGATTATCGATGTGATTTTCGGTTCGCACACACATCATGTGTTTGAAAAAGGTAAAGTGGAAAACAATGTACTCTTAACTGGAGGCGGGAAATTTGGGCAGTATACCGGACAGTTAACGATGGAATTTGACCACAAGTCCAGAAAATTAGTGGGAAAATCAGATCAATTATTTGAAAACGCACTTTTACCAACTGTCGAAGAAGAAGAACAGTGGTTGTCCAATCTTCAAAAAGAAGCAAAGGCTATTTTGGAAAAACCTATTTTCACATTAACGAAACCTTACAATAAAGAATGGTTTCACCGTTCCCAATTATCGGATTTATTTGCAGAGTGTATGTATGATTATACAGAAGCGGATTGTGTTATGTTCAATGCTGGAATTTTTGTCGAACCGTTGCGTAAAGGACTAATTTCTACATATGATATTCATAAAATTTTTCCCCATCCGATAAATATATGTGTCGTGCAAATAACCGGCAGTGAATTAAAAGAAATTTATACTCAATCCGAAAACGAAGAATGGCCGCGTCTTGAATTAAAAGGCCTTGGTTTTAGGGGTGTGATTTTCGGAAAAATATTGAATTATGGTATTGAGATGACGAAGCAGCGTGAGTTATATATTAACGGGAAACTCATGGAGCCGGATCGGATCTACCGATTAGCAACATTGGATCTGTTTACATTCGGTTATTTTTTCCCAAGCTTTAAATATGCAAAAAAGCAATATATGCTACCGGAATTTATCCGGGATGTCTTTAAAAATTATTGTATGAAAAAGTTTCAGTAAATTTCCCAAAAGCCACTTTCCAATTATATAATGAACGTAATAGTAGAATGGAGAAATTAGTATAGATGCGATTAATATCGATAAATGTTTTGAAAGAAGGTATGGCAGTCGGCAGAACTATTTGGAATGAAGCTGGTCATCCACTGCTTCATAAAAATGTCGTTGTAACAAGCCGAATTATTGAAAGGCTGCGAGAGCTGAATATTCATTATTTATACATTGATGACAAACTATCAGCCGGTATTGAAATAGAAGAAACGATTGCACCGTTAAAAAGAATGGAAGCCGTTAAAAATATGGCTAAATCGTTTGAAAATGTGAAAAAAGCGAAACGGGATCAGGCGTCCTATGTGCTGGATCAACAGTCCAAAGTAATTGGCTTTATTGTCGATGATATTATGAATGCCATTATTAATAGCGAGGAAGTATTAATGGTTCTGACGGATGCTTATTTGTATGACAAATATATTTACCAGCATTCATTCCAAGTAGCATTGTATTCAATCGCGATTGCTAAGGAAATGGGCTATTCTTACGAAGACATACGATTAATTGGAATTGGGGCTATTTTACATGATGTGGGCAAGCTGCTTATTTCGCCTGATATTTTATTGAAGCCGAGTAACTTAACGGATGAAGAATACGAAGAGATGAAGAACCATGCCCGTTACGGGTTTGACTTATTACGCAATTTACATTCAGTGTCATTGCTTGTAGCACATTGCGCGTTTCAGCATCATGAACGAATTGATGGAAGCGGTTATCCACGGGGGCTTGTTAACAATGAAATTCATCCGTTTGCAAAAATTATCGCTGTTGCAGACGTGTTTGATGCATTAACATCAAATCGGATATACCGGAAGAAAATGTTGCCGTCAGAAGCGATTGCAATCATAGATAACGGTAACGGAATGCAGTTTGATGCAAAGGTGATGCAGGCATTTAAACGGAGTGTTGTCCATTATGCAAATGGATCAATTGTGCTGTTGTCCGATGGAAGACGTGGAATTGTATCAAAGCAAAATCTTGTCGATGTGACACGTCCTTGGATACGTATTTTCCAGGAAAACGGTCAGATGTTGGACGCTACTTATGAAATATGTTTAAGTGATTACCCGACAGTCGATATTAAAAAAGTTGATGTAGATTTTGATGAAAATATAGAATAGAAAAATCCTCCTTCTCATATTTTATGGGAAGGAGGATTTTTTTTGCGTTTTCGTAAAAGAAAGTGGAATTCCTATGGCAGGAAAAAAGGCAAAATGCATAATGCCGTAACAATCGTTATCGTCAGTATTGTCGGTATGGTTTGTTTTAGTATATATGTTATTAACGATAGATTAATGCCAACCTATTTACAGTACGCCGAAGTCCAAACATTTAAAGTAGCTTCGTATGTTGTGAGTAAAGCAATTAATTCCAGAACATCAAGTGTGCTTGATGTAAATGATGTCATCGTCGATTTACCGACCCAATCAGATGATATGATTACGACAAAATTTAATACGGAAATAATTAACCAAGTACGGGCAGAAACAACAGCATTAGTAAAAGAGTATTTAGAACAGGCTGAAAATGGAGATTTATCACATTTGCCGAATTTGGAAAATGTAGAATATGACGTAGGAAAAATGGAAGCCGGTGACGGAATCGTATTTTTCGTACCATTAGGGCAGGCTTTAAACCTTCCGATTATCGGGAATTTAGGGCCGAAAATACCGATTCGCTTTCATATTATTGGGAATGTGAGCAGCAATGTTGAATCAACAGTAAGTGAATTTGGCATAAATAATGCAATTGTAGAAGTAAATTTACTCATTGGAGTGAATGTCCAAATTATCGTGCCATTTGCCAGTAAATCTGCGTCGGTCGAGCAGAAAATCCCGATAGCAATTGGTCTAGTAAGAGGAACTGTGCCGCATATTTACAGTGCAGGTGAAGGGGCACAGCCGTCTATCGAAGTACCAATCCCTTACGAATAGTAACTTAATTATGATAAATTAAAATTATGAGAATACTCTGTTGTTGGAAAGTTGTTAATATGATACTCTGACATCAGAACATCGTAGCATTTGAGTGAGGGGAGTAAATGATATGACATCTTGTAAACCAACTAATCCTAGAGAAGAACACTTGCGCAAACCGGAGTGGCTAAAAATTAAGCTAAATACCAATGACGAATACAAAGCACTAAAAAAATTAATGCGGGACAATAACTTGCATACGGTATGTGAGGAAGCTCGCTGCCCGAATATTCATGAATGCTGGGGTGAGCGTCGTACAGCAACAATGATGATTTTAGGTTCTGTATGTACGCGTGCATGTCGTTTCTGTGCAGTTAAAACAGGTTTGCCTAATGAATTGGACTTGGCTGAACCAGAGCGCGTAGCAGATTCTGTTGCGTTAATGAATTTAAAGCATGTTGTTATTACAATGGTAGCGCGTGATGACCTGAAAGACGGGGGCGCGGAAGTATTGGCAGAAACGGTGCGTGCAATCCGCCGTAAAAGCCCGTTAACTTCTGTGGAAGTACTACCATCTGATTTAAGCGGTCGTGAAGAAAGTTTACGCATATTAATGGACGCAAAGCCGGACATTTTAAACCATAATATTGAAACAGTACGCAGTCTGACACCACGTGTTCGGGCAAAAGCGACATATGACCGTTCACTGGAGTTTTTACGCAGAGCAAAAGAAATGCAGCCAACTATACCGACAAAATCTTCTTTAATGATTGGTTTAGGAGAAACGTTAGAGGAAATCTATGAAGTAATGGATGACCTGCGTGCAAACAATGTTGATATTATGACAATCGGCCAATATTTACAGCCGACAAAAAAACATTTGCCAGTAAAAAAATATTACTCTCCAATCGAGTTTGGCAAGCTGCGTAAAATCGCTATGGAAAAAGGCTTCAGCCATTGTGAAGCAGGTCCATTAGTACGCAGTAGTTACCATGCGGATGAACAAGTGAATGCAGCAAAACAATCAAGTGTTACATTGTAGAAAAATAGACGTTTAACTTATCTATGCGGGCATTTTAATACTCGCCGATAGACGGACTATAGCTGATTTCACCATATTTACCTACAAAATTTGTTGTGAATATTGCTTTCAGGTTCAATATTCATTAACATGGAAATAGATAGGTGGTGTCTAGTTTGATTATTGCAGATGGGTATGTTTATGAAGTGATCGAAAATGTGCGGGAAGGTTTTCAAGAAGATGCATTTATCGCACGATACTCAGATATTTTATCGAAATATGATTATATTGTAGGGGACTGGGGTTACGGTCAGCTACGTTTAAAAGGATTTTTTGACGATAAAAATCAAAAATCCACGTTTGATACAAAAATTAGTACGATTCAAGACTATTTGTACGAATATTGTAATTTTGGATGCGCCTATTTTATACTTCAAAAAACAGGCCGTGCACAAGAACAAAAGAAAGAACAAATCGTTGCACAACAAACTGAGGCAGAAGAGCCGGTTGAATCAGCTGAATAACGTACAAAAGAGGAGGCGCCGTATAGCGCCCCCTCTTTTTTTAGCTTAATAGTTCACGTAAATATTCACGTAAGTCTTCCGTTTCTTCTTCTGTACGGTTGTATACATGTTCTAAATACCCAGGTTCTTCCACATCATCTGCTCCAATAATGGCAAAACGGCCAAACTGGATATCAAGAACGAGCACTTTTCCGAAAAAGCGACTGCTTTGCAATATGGCTAAATCATAGCGCTGAGTTTTTCCGGCAAAGCTGACGAAGCGCGTTTTTGTATCTTCTACATCATCATATAAGAAAAATCGTTCCATTTTGTTTTGTACCCCTTCCATCTCTATAGAATATGGTACTATATAAAGGAAAACACTATCAACTTTTATTGATTGAATGGAGGCTTTATCTATGTACTTCGTAGATAGAAATAAAATTACAAACAACTTAGCACACTTGGACGAGTTACTGTCGATCTTTGAATCGACTGAAAACTGGTTGGCAGATGATATTCATAAGCTGGCATTACAACGAATCGGCCATAATGTAATGGAAGCGATGATGGATGTAGGAAACTTGGTGATTGACGGCTTTATTATGCGTGATCCTGGAAGCTACGAAGACATTATCGATATTTTCGTTGATGAAAAAGTGATTACAGAAGAGATGGATGCACCCTTAAAAGCGGTTGTCGGCTTACGCAAAATGATCGTTCGTGAATTTATCGCTGTAGATAGTGAAGAAATTTTAAATGTACTAACAGCAAACTTAAATATACTCAAGCAATTCACTCCAAAAGTTCACGATTACTTAACAAATGAATTAGGACCAGTTTCAGCCTTTTTACCAGAGGATGAGGCATAATGTTTCCGTATAAAGCGTATTGCTTTGATTTGGATGGGACAATCTATCGGGGGAGTGAAGCGATCGATTCTGCCGTGAAATTTGTCCACCTACTGCAGGATGAAGGAATTGAACCGTATTATTTAACGAACAATTCATCGAAAACCCGTGAACGACTTCAGCAAGTTTTACAAGATATTGGTGTAGAGGCACCGCTTGATCATATTTATTCAAGCTCACTTGCAACGGCAGCCTATGTAGCAAAAATGAGTGCAAATAATAAAGTGAATGTTGTCGGTGAACTTGGCATTCGCACAGCTTTAATCGAGCAAGGATTAGAGATTACCGATGAACAGAGCGATGTTCTTGTAATGGGGATAGACCGTCAAATCTCATATGAGAAACTTGTAAAAGCATGTGGGTATGTCCAGAATGGCGCGGAGCTAATTGGAACAAATGGTGATATTAAATTTCCGAATGAAACGGGTTTTACTCCGGGGAATGGATCATTTGTTCAATTAGTAGCAAATGTTTGCGGGGTTACACCGACGTTCGTAGGGAAACCATCACCGGTTATGCTGCAGATCATTGCTGAAGAGCATCACTTTGAAAAGAATGAAATGGTTATGGTCGGGGACAACTATGATACCGATATTTTATGTGGTATAAACTTTGGCTGTGATACCATTCATGTCAATACGGGAGTTACTCCTACTGAAATTGTAAAACAGCAAGCCAAGCTGTCTACGTATTGTGTAGAAAATTTGATGGAACTTATTAAATAAAGAAAAAATCCGATGTGGGACGTTTACCACATCGGATTTTCTTCTATATATTTATAAATGCGCTTCGTCAGCTCTTCTGGAGTGTCCGCCTCAACTATATCCCCGTTAACAACAGCATAAAAGTTTTCGGCACATTTCGTACAGTAGCTTAAGCAGCCATATTCCAATACATCAATATCAGGATCTTGCTCCAGTTGTTCATATGTTTGTTGCGCACCATTTGCTAAATTGCTGATGCAAAATTCGACTAATGGATTTAACATGTTGTCACCTCACTATTAGCAATCCTACTTTTTTTTGCTGCGAACGTCAATTTCTCCGATTTAATATCTTTCAACATATGTTTGAATATGCTTCAATTGCAACAAAATAAATAAAATAGTGTAATAAAAAACTTATGTGAATAAATTCACAAAATATCATTTAACATATTGTGAAACTTATCACAAACAGTTATAATACTTATGGAAACTTTGTGAACACAATTATGATGCCTAAAAGCTTTATAATTGATTACTTACAGATATGAGGGAATATGCTATGCAAAAGTTAGTATTATTAGGTGGCGGATACGGAAATATGCGAATTTTACTTCGTCTATTACCAAGTTTACCAGCAGATGTAGAAATTACATTGGTAGACCGTACACCATTCCATAGTTTGAAAACAGAATTTTATGCACTTGCTGCAGGTACATCAACAGATAAGGAAGTCCGTGTTGCATTTCCGGAACATGAGCGCTTAAAATGCGTATACGGAGAAGTAGTACGCATCGACCGTGAAGATAAAAAAATTTACTTGGGTGACGGCGGAGAGCTTGCTTATGATCAGCTTGTTATTGGTTTAGGCTGTATCGATAAATATCATGGAGTGCCGGGTGCCGATGAATTCACATACAGTATTCAAACAATTGCCAAATCACGTAAAACATTCGAAAAAGTATGCGGATTAGCTCCAGGTTCGACAGTTGCCATTATTGGTGCAGGTCTTTCAGGAATCGAGCTTGCAAGTGAACTGCGTGAAAGCCGTTCAGATTTAAAAATTAAATTATTTGACCGCTCACACCGTATTTTACGCGATTTCCCGGAAAAGCTAAGTGAGTATATTAAGTCTTGGTTTATTAAACACAACGTAGATGTAATTGCAGAATCAAATATCACTCGCGTTGAAGAAGGCCGTTTATACAACCATGATGAAGTAATTGAAGCTGACGTAATCGTATGGACAGCTGGTGTACAGCCTGTGAAAATCGTTCGTGAACTTGATGTTGAAAAGGATAAATTCAATCGCCCGATCATTACGGATCATTATCATGTAGTTGGGGATGAAAATGTATTTGTAGTAGGAGACTGTGCTTCTTCTCATTTACCTCCAACAGCACAATTGGCAGAAGAACAAGGCGAACGTATCGTTAAAGTTCTAAAAATGCGCTGGAAAGGCGAGCCACTTCCAGAAAAGCTTTCAGAGATCAAAATGAAAGGCTTTATGGGCTCCCTTGGTAAAAAACAAGGCTTCGTTCACCTAGCTGATACAACGGTAACAGGACGCATTGCACGCCTTATGAAGTCGGGTCTGCTTTGGTACTATAAAAAGCAAAACGAAAATTAAAATTGAGCACCCCTGCAAAGGAAATCAATTTGACTGTAAACAAAAAAATTCAATTTCCTCAAGGAGAAAATTGAATTTTTTGTTTATGTTATAATTTACTCTTCAGTTGGTACAAAGCCCGCTGATTCGAGCGCTGTAAATACAGGCTTAATCTGCACATAGCCTTCACCAACTACTTCATCATTGACTAGAACTAAAGGGTAGAAAAATTCATCTTCTTGAATACGATTTGCGTAATCTTGATCACGTTCATTATCAATTACACCTTCAATATCGATATAGCGGATAGTAAACGGCTGTTCCGGATATTTTCGTGAAATTGCCGCTTGAAGCCATTCATATGTATCTTTGGAAGATGGTGCATTTACACAGCTGGCACAGATGATGTCAGCGCCGAAAACTTCTATAACTGGATGTGATTGTGACATAGGAATTCCAACCTTTCGTTATTCAATAATGGATTTTTTTGCTCCTTCACATTATAATGATTTTAATGAAGGGAGTCGAGCAAAATGACAGAAACAGAACAATATGCACAAGTACAAGAAGTTTTAGATAAATTACGTCCGTTTTTATTACGTGACGGCGGAGACTGTGAATTGGTAGATATTGAAGAAGGTATCGTTAAATTGCGTTTATTAGGCGCATGCGGTAGCTGCCCAAGTTCTACAATCACATTAAAAGCAGGTATCGAACGTGCACTACTAGAAGAAGTGCCGGGTATCGTCGAAGTAGAACAAGTCTTCTAATTCAAATTTGAAAGAGCTGCCAAGAAAGTTATTACTTACTTGGCAGCTCTCTTTTATTGGACGATTTTACCTCGCTCTTCTCGAACTAATTCCCATTGCTCTTTAGCCATATTGACGAGTTTGGCTTCACCGCCTACACGTTGACTTTCAATTACACGTGAAAAGAAGCGTGTTGCATTTTCATAATCCCCAAGGCGACGGGACAGCTCAGCAATCATATATAAAATTCGTACACTGGACATTGTTGTACCTGCATAATCTTCCGTTGAATAGCTTTCCATATAATGATCGCGGGCCAATTTTAAAAAGCGCAGTTCCTGAACGTTATTTTTTAATGATCGATATAACCAAGCCAAGCGTAATGCCAAGCCAGAAGTAATGACGAATTTTTCTTTTTTAATCGTTGCACAAAACAACGCAAGTTTATATGTTTGAATTGTTTCGAAAACAGAACGTTCTTTACTGAAACTGTGCGGTATCCAATGACTGCAAATTTTTTCATTGATTTGTTCTTTTACACCTGGAGCAAAATATTTACTGAAGTCTTCGGTAAACGAAAACCCGCAATGCTGACAGACAAAAACATTATAATATAATGCATTCACGTTATTGTCTGTATAGACTGGTTGAAAGTCGGAAGTTGTATGTTCAATTTTTATGGACTTGGTACGAACTTTAAGTGTTGAAAAATTTTTCTTGCAATGAATACAGTTCACTGTTTTTTCGTAAAATGGGGAAATTTCCATAAAGGTTCATACCTTTCGTTTAATTATGATTCCTTATTATAGCAAGGAAATTTAAAAAAGTGTGAGTAATCTACTGAATTTATGTGAATTTTTTAGGTATTTTATCCTTATCCCCTTTTACACAATGCAGGAATATAATCAGGTAGAGCAGTTTTGTTGTCAGATAGCTTTTACAATTGTTATGATAAATAAAAGAAAGTAGGTGACTGGAATGGCAAGTGAAAAACAAGTAATCATTTTAACAGAAGCGGCCTCATTTCAAGTCAAAGAAATGATGGTTCATAACGGAGAAGAAAATGCGAGCCTGCGTGTTGCCGTAAAAGGCGGAGGCTGCAGTGGTCTATCATACGGTATGGCATTTGAGCAAACAATAAATGACGATGACTTCGTTGACAACCAACACGGCATTCAAATTATCGTATCCCAAGAAGATGCGGGCATTTTACAAGACACGAAAATTGATTTTAAACAATCATTAATGGGTGGCGGTTTTACAATCGACAACCCGAACGCACTTGCTTCATGCGGCTGCGGAACAAGCTTTAAAGCGGCAGCACGCCCAGCAGTAGAACAACCATGTGAATAATGGATTGTGAATAACGAGTCTCTTTGATTTGTGATGTGATTAAACATACAAATCATGGAGGCTTTTTTTTATGCTTAAAACAGAAAATAAACAACTGAAAGAGGATATTATGTAAAAATATGTTGGAATAAATAAAAAATTAGGTTAAAATAACATTCGAGAATTAAAACTAGTACTTTTATCTATAATTTAAAGTTGTATAGGAGTAATTTGTACTCTTTTTTAGAGGGGGAATAGTTAATTAATTCTATAAATAGGGAGGTTAATTAGTTGCAGTAACCAATAAAAAATTAAATATAAGGGGTGTACATAATTGAAAAAGCAGTTTAAATCTAGCTCTTCTATTAAATCCAAGCTAATTGGAATCTCTATTTTACTATTGATTGTTCCGATGATTGTAATTGGAGTGACAAGTTACCAGAAAAGCTCTACTAGCTTAGAGCAAATAGGTAAAACAAACTTGCAAAACAGTGTTGAATTTACACTTGCTACAATTGATGCTTATAATTCGGAAGTTGAAAAAGGAAATATTTCACTTGAAAGTGCTCAAGAGAAAGTAAAGGAGATTATTTTAGGCGAAAAGAATGGGGATGGGATTCGACCTATAAACTCTTCAATTGATCTTGGTAAAAACGGCTATATGATTGTATATAGTCAAGATGGAACTCGTATTGCGCACCCATCTAAAGAGGGTGCTAGTGCATGGGATGATGAGGATGAAAACGGTGTAAAATTCGCTCAAGAAATGATTGAAATAGCGAATGCCGGTGGTGGCTTTACTTTTTATAATTCAGCATTACCAAATAATAAAGAGCAAATTGAAGAGAAGGTTTCCTATTCAAAAATAGACCCAAACTGGGATTGGGTAGTGACTGCCAGTACCTATATGATGGATTTTAATCAACCTGCTACAGAGCTGTTGACTATTATTCTTATTGTTATGGGTATTTCAATTATTTTAGGGGTAATCATCATATGGTTCTATGCAAATTTAATTACAAAACCAATCATTAAAGTAACGGAACAGATGGGACATCTAGCAAATGGTGATTTAACGAAAGAACTGCTGCTAGTCAAATCAAAAGATGAAATAAGCAGATTGGCTGATGCCATCAATTTATTACATAAAAATCTTAAAAATTCGATGAAAAAGGTTTCCGAAACTTCAGAGTCATTAACTAGTCAAAGTGAAGAACTATCACAATCTGCCGATGAAGTGAGAATGGGATCAGAACAAGTGGCATCTACTATGCAAGAATTGGCTGCTGGTTCAGAAACACAAGCTAATCATGCAAGTGAATTAGCTTCTGTAATGAATACTTTTGTCGAAAGAGTCCATGATGCAAATGAGAATGGGTTACGGATAGAGGAGAATTCAAAAGATGTATTAAATATGACCAATGACGGATCGGAATTAATGAAAAAGTCAATTCAACAGATGGAAAAAATCCATTCCATTGTAAATGAATCCGTTAAAAAGGTTGCAGGGCTAGACAAGCAATCACAGGAAATATCAAACCTAGTTACCGTCATTAAGGATGTAGCTGATCAGACAAATCTTCTTGCTTTAAATGCTGCAATTGAAGCTGCAAGGGCTGGAGAGCATGGAAAAGGATTTGCTGTAGTTGCTGATGAGGTAAGAAAACTGGCTGAGCAAGTATCAAACTCTGTAACAGATATTACGGGTATTGTAGACAATATTCAAAAGGAAACTTCTTTCGTGTCCGACTCACTAAAAATAGGTTATAAAGAAGTAGAACAAGGAAAAACACAAATTGAATCAACAGGTGAAACTTTTGAAGGGATCAGTAATGCTGTAAAAGAAATGGCAAATAGTATTACAACGATCGGCAAAAACTTATCAGAGATTTCAGCTAGTACACAAGTGATGAACGGTTCTGTTGAAGAAGTTGCATCGGTATCTGAAGAATCCGCTGCTGGCATTGAACAAACAGCAGCATCTGTTCAACAAACAGCAGCATCTGTTCAACAAACAAGCAGTATAATGGAGGAAGTAGCCGGAAGTTCGAAACAACTTGCCAATTTAGCAGAAGAACTCAATACATTAGTGAGAGAGTTTAAACTTTAATTAATTTTTGGCAACACGCCCTGTGAATAAAATGTAACCAATCTTAAAACCTTTAGCGATTAACTTTCGTTAAAGGTTTTTTTAAAAAAATCCACCTTTTCACTATGCAGAATAATTTGTCAAAATCTTAAAACTTATATTTCCTATAAAATAACTATGTTTTGTTGTATCGTTTTGTATTATTATAAGGTTTGAATTATTATAGATTTATCACCATACTGCTAGGGGGCTTTTCTAAATGAGTGTTTTAGAATTACTGGATAAGTTAGATCAAATCGAAATTTTATATGAGCCAATCTATAGTGCAGATGGGCATCGCATTGTGGCTTATGAAGCGATAGGCCAAGTGGAAAGTGAAAATGAAAAAGAGCCGATTAATATAGAGCAATTTACATATGAAAAAGACGTACCAGCAGATATTAGAGCAGAAATTGAGCAAATCTTTGTTCGCAGATCGTTGCAAAATGTTGCCCATTTAATTGATGATGTTGGTTTGTATATTCCGTGCAACCCTGAACTGCTTTTGCTTGATTTTGGAGAAAGCTATTTTTCAATGCTGAAAGAAACAGTCGCTGAATCGAACCTCCGAAATATTACCCTTGTCATGACGGAACATCTTTACGAAGGAGAGATGAATCAGCTGCAGCATTTAATTCGCTATATTAAAACATATGGCATTAAAATTGCATTGGCAGATGTTGGCTCACAAACACAGCTTGAAAATATTTTACTACTTGAACCGGCTATTCTTAAAATTAATGTCGGCCAGTTGAACTATAATTTATGGGGTGCGCAAAACCATGCGTTTTCAACTATTCGTACACTCGCTGTGAAGATGGGAACGCAATTATTAATCGAAAATATTGAAACGGTCTATCAATTACAGCACGGCTGGAAAAACGGTACCCGTTATTTCAAAGGGCCATATTTGCAACTGCCGCATAAAGAGCTGCAAGTACGCGATTCTTTAAAAGAACGTTTCCGCAAAGATTGTGAGCAGTTTATTGCTACGGAGAAGAAATTGCTTCTGCAAAAGTATGAGGAAATGAAACGTCTTGAACGGATGATTTGTTCAACAGTCGATCAAATCAACCCATCTACATCACAAATTGATAAACTGATGCAGCTGGCAAACGCATTGGAAAAATGTGCATTTCGTATTTATATTTGTGACAGCAATGGTTTCCAAACATCCCCGAATATCCGCTGGAACGATGAAAAATGGGAAAAGCAAGAAGAAATCATCGGTAAAAACTGGAGCTGGCGACCGTACTTTCTGTTGAACATTATTAAAATGACAAAAGACAATAAAGGCGAGTTTTCCTCCGTCTACAGTGATATTGAAACAGGCGAGTTAACACGCACGTATTCAATGGCCATTTCAAACGAAGAGTTTTTGTTTATTGATATTAAATACGATTACTTATATGAACATAATATTGTAAATTGACAATGAATAATATCCATATGTTTGAAATCATACAGGAAAAACGCTACTATTATGTTAGTATTTCAGTAAAAAACCGTTTACTGGCGTTCTATAAAAATGGCAAATAGATTTATAGCGCCGGTTTATTAAAATGAAGGGGTTTGATTGAATGAAAAGACCGACAATTTTAGTATTAGGCGCAGGGTACGGAGGATTAACAACGATTGTAAATCTTCAAAAATTAATCAATACAAATGAAGCAGAAATTATTTTAGTGAACAAAAACGACTATCATTATGAAACAACATGGCTGCATGAAGTAGGGGCAGGAACGATTTCTCCAGATAAAGCACGTTATCCGATTTCAAAAGTTATTAATCACAATGTAACGTTCGTCATTGCCAATGTAGAAAATATTGATGTCAATACAAAGAAAGTAGAAACATCAGCTGGTGAGTTTTCATATGATTATTTAGTGATCGGCTTAGGCTTCGAAGGGGAAACATTCGGTATTCCCGGTCTGAAGGAACATGCATTATCATTGACGAATATTAATACCGCACGCCAAGTCCGTGAGCATATCGAGTATCAGTTTGCTTCTTGGACATTGGATGAAGTGAAAGACGACAGTAAACTTACGATTGTCGTAGGTGGTGCCGGCTTTACAGGCATAGAATTTTTAGGGGAGCTCGGCAACCGGATTCCTGAGCTTTGCAGAGAATTTGATATTCCTCAGGAAAAAGTACGTCTTCTTTGTGTAGAAGCAGCACCGACCGTATTACCTGGATTTGATCCGGAATTAGTCGATTATGCGCAGGATCAGCTGCGTAAAAAAGGTGTGGAATTTTCTATCGGCACACCGATTGTGGAAGCAACAGCAGAAGGCGTGAAAATTAAAAAAGATGAAGAAAATACGGAATTCATTAAAGCCGGTACAGTTGTATGGGCTGCAGGGGTACGTGGAAATGCTCTAATCGAGACTTCCGGTATTGAATCGAACCGTGCACGTATTGCAGTTCGGGAAGATATGCGCGCACCAGGTTTTGATGATGTCTTTGTAGTAGGAGACTGTGCATTTTTATTGAATGAAGAAGCAGGCAGACCTTACCCGCCAACAGCTCAAATTGCGATGCAGCAAGGTGAGATCATTGCTAAAAATATAAAGCATTTAATGAATGATGAGCCGACAGAAGTATTTGCTTACGATGATAAAGGAGCTGTTTGTTCATTAGGTCAAGAAGATGCCATTGGAACAGCATTTGGTCGTAAATTTACAGGGAAGCCAGCATCGGCATTAAAGAAAGTCGTAGATGACCGCGCATTATATTTAGTTGGCGGTGTCGGCTTAACGTTGAAAAAAGGGAAATTCAAATTTATATAAACGAACTTCAAACTTGCAAACGATGTGTAACGCTTCTTTTGCAAGTTTTTTTATCAATAGCAAAGGGGGAATGTTATTCATGAAAAAGGATCGTGGAAAAGTGTGGCTTGGCGTTGCCGCAATTGTTGAAAATTCAGCAGGAGAATGGCTGCTCGTAAAAAAAACATATGGGGGACTAAAAGGGGCCTGGTCTTTACCGGCAGGATTTGTTCAGCAAGCCGAAACCGTTACGACTGCAGCGATGCGTGAAGTATTGGAAGAGACGGGGATTCTTTGCGAGGTAAAGGGACTTGTGGGCTTCCGTTCCGGTGTAATCCTCAATGATATTAGTGATAATATGGCGATTTTTTATTGTAAGCCGGTGGATAATGATCAGCCTTTTACTTTGCAGGAAAGAGAAATCGGTGAAGCATGCTGGATGGCACCGAGTGAAATTATTCACCATGAACTTTCATCGGTTATGCTCAGAGAAATGGCAAACCAGCATGCGGCACAACATATTCACCCAATTATTGAAGGTGTGAACCCGGGGGACGTATTCGGCTATAGTGAATACCATCTGTTTTTCAAAAAATAAACGATTTACTTTATGAAGTATTTCTGACAATATTAGTATTCTATACGTTATTTTGGATGTTGAATTGAAAGGACCCGTTATATCATGTAAAATTATGATAGATTAATGGGGGTATACATAACATGAATGATGTTTCGCTAGTACAAGTAATCATTTCCGTCGTATTATTTTTTGTCATGTTTTTCGGTATCGGCTTTTTATTGAATATGTTATTGCGGATGACATGGTTAATGGCTATTGTCTATCCGGTTGTCGTAATTTTTATCATTGATGAAGTAAGCTTTTTGGATTATTTCTTTAAGGCAGGGACAGCATTTCCGGCTTTAATCGATAAAATTCAAGCATTAAAGGTTGTTGATATTGTTGTCTTATCGGGTGGTTTTGGCGGGGCGATCGTGTCGGGCTTTGTCATGATTGCGCTGCGAAAAGCAGGATATCGCATGTTTTAGTTTACTTTAGCGGAGTATCCGCAACGAAAAAAATAAAGGGGTATGTTAAAAGCCGATTTAGCCTTTAACATACCCCTTTTTTATAACACTTGAATGGTGTACCATAAAGTCGCAAAAACAATTCCTGCCAATCCTCCGATGAATACTTCACTTTTTTTGTGACCTAATAATGTTTTTAAATCCTCTATTTTTTCTTGCTCATTCATTTCCGGCCAACGTTTAATTTCATCAAAAAACAAACGGAGATCGTGGCGCAGTTCGTTTAAAACGGCCGCGTGTTGCCCAGCCTGAAAGCGTACATGGCTCGCATCGTACATGACGATTCCTGCCAGCATCGCTGCAACAGCGAAAGTGGGTGAATCAAATCCGGTCTCAATACCGACCGCCGTCGCAACACTTGTTACAGCTGCAGAATGGGAACTTGGCATTCCACCGGTAGATGTCAGCAAGCTCCAATCCACTTTTTTCGTTACGATAAAATGGATTGGTACTTTTAAAATTTGCGCAAAAACAATCGCAAAAACCCCAAGCCAAAGCGGCGTATTTTGTAGAAGTTCGATAATTACACCTACTTTCTCCTCATTGCTATAATTATATCATTTTCCCTATATTCGTTTGAATTTAAACTTGCAGAAAAATAAAAATTATTGGATGTTTCGTTACCCGAATTAAAAAAATTTGTATATAATGAAACTATACATTAGGAGGGTTTTAACTATGAATATTGAATCAACAGCAAAAACGTTTGAAACACAAACTTCGGAAACATTGATTATCGGAGTACAAAAGCATCGTGAACAAATGAAAAACTGGTCAGCGTTTAGTGAATTTTACGGAGATATCATTGACACATGGCTACATGCAGGCGAAATTTCATCAGATACAAAAAAAATTACGAAATTACCGTATTCAGGCAGCCACTCTTCACTTAAACGTATTTACTTTGTCGGTCTCGGTGAACGTAAAAATATAACAGCAAACGAATTACGTGAAGTATTTGCAGCAGTTGGTAAAGAACTGAAAGCATCAAAAGTAAGTGATGTGGCAGTTTGGGTAGAATCGTTTACAACAGATCAGCTGGAAGAGGCGGAAGTTGCGTATTTAGCTGGTGAAGGTTTAAATCTAGGCTATTACTCAGTACAAAATTATAAAACGACTTCAAATGAGCCGAAAACATATTTTGATCAAATTCAATTTGTTACTGAGGCGAATATGGAAGATGTGATCGGTAATTTCGAAGTAGGGAAAATTTATGCGGATGCGGTTAATGAAGCGCGTACATTAATCAACTTGCCTCCTAATTTACTGACAGCAAGTGATTTGGCAGATTATGCAACAGAGCTTGCCAATATTTATGGTTTAGAGGTTGAGATTTTAAACAAAGCCCAAATGGAAGAACTGGGTATGGGCGGTATTTTATCTGTCAATAAAGGTTCTGTAGAAGAGCCCCGTTTAATCACATTGAAATATAAAGGAAAACCAGAATGGGAAGATGTGATCGGCTTTGTCGGAAAAGGTGTAACATACGATACAGGCGGCTACTCATTAAAACCGCGTGAAGGCATGGTCGGCATGAAAGGTGATATGGGTGGTGCAGCCGCTGTTCTTGGTGCAATGCGCATTATCGGTGAAACACGCCCGAAACAAAATGTCGTTGCCGTTATCGGTTCTACAGACAATATGGTATCAGGGGATGCATTTAAGCCGGATGATGTTATTACTATGTACAACGGCAAAACGGTTGAAGTATTAAATACAGATGCGGAAGGCCGCTTAGTACTGGCAGATGCTATGACATATGCGAAACAGCAAGGTGCCAACTATTTAATCGATGTAGCGACATTAACGGGCGGAGTAATCGTTGCATTAGGTAAAGATAAAACAGGTGCTTTAACAAATAACGAAGAATTTTTCGAAGAGTTTATGGGCGCGGCACTTGAAACAGGTGAGTTCGTATGGCGCTTACCGTTAACAGAAAGCGATAAAAAGCGTATCCGTAAATCGGAAGTGGCAGATTTAAACAACTCTCCAGGTCGTGACGGCCATATGATTTTCGGCGGCGGCTTTGTTGGAGAGTTTGCAGAAGGTACTCCTTGGGTTCACCTTGATATTGCAGGAACTTCTGATGCGGATGCACCGCATGCATTGGGACCAAAAGGCGGCACAGGTGCGATGGTACGTACTTTGGCAACACTAGTAGAATTACGCGATATCTAATCAACATGACAGGATGCTTTGCAATGAAAAACTTGCAAGGCATCTTTTTCATTTTTAGGCGGGTGACTAGTGGCTCTCATAATTATGAATACACTATTCATAAGGGAGGAGGACATGAACATGGTTAATCGTTATAATCCAGGTTTTGGATTTGGATATCCATTTGGGGTTCCGTTTTTAGGGAGCTTTTTAGGAGGTTTTTTAGGGGGGTCGCTGAATAATAATCGTTACGGACCATATCCACCGTATTATCAACCGTATCCGCCTAATTACTACTATCCACCGTATTATCCGCGCTATCCGAGACGCTACTGGTAAGAATGCGGTAAGTAGATAAGGAGAGGCTTGCTCGTCCCCACATTGTTAGCTATGATGAGGAAAAGAAATATTACGAGTTTTGAGGGAACGAAATTATGAAAAATCCATATTTATATGGCTACTTACCATTCATTACAATTATTTTATTCAGTTTTTCATTCAGTATGTTGGCTATATCAGAATCGCTACAACTAATTCATGCAATCGGTCTCTATAATGGAATGCGTGAGTTTTTATCGGATATGGAGCTGCGTTTCGTATTACTGATTGTATTTGTGCTACTATTTTTCATGATTTTTTCAGCATTGAAGCTGATCGGTGAAACGATTCATGAGCTTGGAATGCTGTTCTTCTCAAAAGATAAAGAAGGGCAAACGATCCATGCAGCACGCGGTGGATATGTCATCTTCTTTTTTGGAGCATTTGCTTCGGTAATTGGGAGTCAATCCTTACCGATTTTAGTCGGCATTTTTATGTTCACGATTTTTTGTTATTTTATTTACAACGTTTATAAGAAGAGTCAGTATATGTCCATTCCAGGGGTGATCGGATTAATCTTTTATGAAGTAATTACCTGGTTTCTATTAGTGGCTCTCGTCGTCTATGCCGTGATTAAGCTATACAACGGAATTCTTGCGAGCTTGCCGTTCGCATAGTATAAAAAAAGCTTGTTAGGATTTTAGCGGGGGAGGTGCGCTATTTAAAACTAACAAGCTTTTTTTATTCTGTTATTGCATTGAATATAGAAAAATGAATTTTTGCGCGTTCGATTGCTTCCATTGAAAGGGGCTGATCATAGCCTATCCAGACGGCTGCCGTAAAGTCATCCGTCAATCCGGCAACCCAATAATCTTTAAATTCGTTCGTCGTTCCGGTTTTGGCACCGATAAAGCCGGATGAGCTATAAAGACCTCTTCCTGTTCCTGTAGCTACCGTTTCATTCAAAAGGCTTCGCATCGTTTTCGTTGTCGAGGCAGACCATATTTCCTCACGTTTGTGCGGCCAGCTAAAAATCGTTTCTCCTGTTAAATCCGTTACTTTACGAATGCTATGAACAGGTACATAATAGCCGTCGATAAAGCTGGAGTATGCATCGGCCATTTCCAGTGAAGTCACACCGTATGTTAACCCGCCCAATGCTGCGGCAAATGTGCGGTCTTTTTCTATAATCGATTCAAAATTGAACCGGTTAATATAACGAAATGCTGTATCGACCCCTATGGCATTAAACAATCGTAATGCACTTGTATTAATACTGTTTTTAAATGCTGTTTCCACGGTTATATTGTTGTACCAAATGCGTCCATAGTTTTCCGGACAGAAATTCCCGACACAGTACGGACCGCCATTTACGATCGAATATTGTGTTGCGGAGGTTTCTTCAAAGTAAGGGGCAAACACACTGATGGGCTTAAATGCAGAACCCGGCTGTCTAGGTGATTGGAATGCACGGTGCAAATCATGCTTTCTATAATTCTTCCCGCCAAAAATACTGATCACTTCTCGTGTTTCATTATCAATAATCGTTGCACTTGCCTGTAAATCGGTCTTCGGTAAAATGCGGTTAATGGCCGCTTCATCCTGTCGCTGTTTCTCAGGTTGCAGCGCAGTATATACATGAACACCTTGACGTAGAATTGCGTCCGTTTTTTTCTTCAGCTCTAACTGTAGAAATTCCTTTTCCATTTTATCAGGTGTATTATCAATCTTTTCACGGTAACCCGTTTGTTCGGCAATTAGCCATTTCAGCTCCTGTAAAACGAATGTACTGTAGCTTGGATACTGCTGTGCTTTTTGTTTAATATTTAATTGAATCGGTTCTTTTTTATACATCTTTGCTTCTTCAGCTGTAATAACCCTATGCTCTGTCAGTTTATCGATTAACCGTTCCTGCCTGCTTTTTGTATTTTTGAAGTGCACGACCGGATCATATAATGAGGGGCTGTTCGGAATAGCCGAGATAAAAGCGATTTCGGGAATGGAAAGTTTTGATAACGGCCGATTGAAATAATAAGTTGCCGCAGCTCCGATTCCGTATACTTGATTGCTGAAATACATTTCATTTAAATACATCTCAAAAATTTCGTCTTTTGAAAAAGATTTCTCAATTTCGTAGGCATAAAAAAGCTCCATCAGTTTCCGCTCATATGTTTTGTCCGTAGTTAAATAACGCATGCGGACAAGCTGTTGTGTAATGGTGGAACCGCCCTGCTGGATAGACTGCTCCGATTTATTTGCGATGAGCGCGCGGGTAATTGCACTCACATCAAAACCGATATGTTCATAAAAACTTTCATCTTCACTGTATATAAATAGCTGTTTTGCAATTTCAGGGACCTCATCAAGCGAAAGTGGCTGTGACCATTCAGTATATTCTTCACTGAAAATTTTGTTGTTTGCATCATATAAGGTAATGGGCGATGTGGAAGTTACTTCAGGGAGCTTAATCGATTTCTTGATTAACTGTTCATACTGCTCCGCTTTCACTAGTTCTTTCCAAGCCTCATTCCCAATCAGAAGAAGTAAAGGAATGCTACATAAAATGACAATGTAGCCGAAAAGTTGTTTCATGGATAATTGGCCCCCAAATAGGATATTCATTATAATTGTCCAAACAAAAAACAACAAAACGAAAACGTACTAAGCGTAATCATCTGTTGTTTTTTAAAGATACCATATATACATTGAACATTTAAGCATGTTTTTTCAACATCTCGTCCATGTACTGCGTCGGAAGCTTTTTCAAAAAGGACATAATGACAAAGCCGATTAAAAATAATAGGCCGGTCGTATAAAATACGGAATGAATCCCGCCAAAGCTTGCTACAACCCCGCCTAATACCGGTCCGATAATATTGCCAAGGAAACGGAAACTCTGGTTGTAGCCCATAATTTCGCCTTGCACTTCAATTGGTGCTTCACGGCGAATGAGCGCGGACGTAATCGGAATGAGACCGCCGGATATAATACCAAATAAGAATCGTAGTATAATAAGCTGCCATAACTCTGTAACGAATGCCTGTGGAATGATAAAAATGACGGCAAGGATTAACAAGTACGATAAAATTCTTTCATATCCATAATGGTCGGCCAATTTCCCCCAAAATCTCGCGAAACATATATTACCAAGCCCAGCGGCACTAAAGGTAACGCCGGCGAGCATGGCTACTTCTTGAGAAGGGGTAAGTTCAGATACGTAAAGAGACAGCAATGGCTGAATGCTAAAGTTCCCGATCTGAATGAGTGAAGTTACGAACATTACATTTAAAATAAGGCGATGATGGAAAATAGCCCAGATTACATTTTTCCTTGAATAAATGGCATTTTTAACTTTACGGATAATGGTCGGTTCATGAATACCGAAAATAATAATTATCGCAGCAATTGTAATTGTGACTGCTGTAATGATAAAAGTGTACTTAAACCCGAAAGTATCTGCCATCAAGCCTCCTAATACAGGACCGAATAATGTTCCGCCGACACTGCCCATCTGCAATGTCCCGAGCGTTTTCCCGGCCACTTCTTTCGGAGTATGCTTACTAATGAATGCAATAGAAGTAGGGATAAAGCCTGTCACAACACCCATCGCTAGCCTCAGTAAAAAGAACTGCTCGACATTTTGAACATAACCCATTAAAAAGATACTTAACCCAACGCCGAAGCAGTTGATAATCATGATCGGCTTGTACCCGTATTTGTCAGCAATCCGCCCCCAAATCGGAGACATTAAAAATGCCGTAACAAATGTTGCAGCAAAGATTATTCCTGCCCATGTTTGTACATAGCTATCTGTAAAGTCGCCGAGTGTATCAATATATAAAGACAAAAACGGCATAATCATCGTAACAGAAGCCGCAACAATAAAGTTTGCTATTAAAATGATGATGAAATTATGTCTCATATTTTGCTTCAAATTATCACTTTCTTCCTTTTAAATTAATATTTAGTATAACTTATTTCGGAATACGAAGGAAGTCCCTCGCAAGTTAGTGGCTTAAAATATTAGAGTTATGGTAAACTTGGACTTGGTATTAAAGGGGAAGTTTGGTTTCTATACCTATACCCATCCATTCCACATTTTATTTAAAGGAGAGACAAAAATGTTTCCACAATTATCGAAAGAACTAAATCCAGGTGAAGTAATGGTAGAAATGAACACAACTATGGGTTCAATCAAAATTAAATTATTCCCGGAGCACGCACCAAAAACAGTTGAAAACTTTTTAGGTCATGCAAAATCAGGTTACTATAACGGTATTATTTTCCACCGTGTAATTCCGAACTTCATGGTACAAGGTGGAGATCCAACTGGTACTGGTATGGGGGGCGAGT
Organism: Solibacillus isronensis; assembly: GCF_023715405.1. Classification (NCBI taxonomy): domain Bacteria; kingdom Bacillati; phylum Bacillota; class Bacilli; order Caryophanales; family Caryophanaceae; genus Solibacillus; species Solibacillus isronensis. Next base: position 10,772 of record NZ_JAMBOC010000002.1, on the reverse strand, counting down.
CAATTTGGGGCGGTACATTCGAAGATGAGTGTGTTCCTGAACTAATGAACATCCGTGGCGCATTATCAATGGCCAATGCAGGTCCTGGTACGAACGGATCTCAATTCTTCATCGTTCAAGCACCTCAAGTTGAAGTATCTATGTTAAAACAAATGGAAGTGCGTGGCTGGTCAAAAGAAGAAGTTGAGTTTTACAAACAAAACGGCGGTACACCATGGTTAGACGGCAAACATACAGTATTTGGCCAAGTTGTTGAAGGTATGGATGTTGTTGACAATATTGTTAAAGTTGACCGAAATATGCACGATAAGCCTAAAGAAGATGTTAAGATTGAGTCAATCACAGTAATTGACTAACTTTTAAAGGACGTGTGGGCACGTGAACCATTTTTTAATGAATTTCTCTGGTGGCTTTTTATATTTCCCGGAAGACAAGTCATTGTATCTTCCCGCTGCAATTGAATTCGCCATTTTACTGATTATTGTTTTGGTTACATTCCGGTTCGTCCGCCGCATCGCTGCTCGCCAAGCTGCACAGGCTAAAATTTTAGAAGAACGCGCATTAAAAGAACGTGATGCGCGTATCGCTAAAGAAAACGCTAAGGAAGAATAATAAAAACAATAATCAAATGATGGAATAGAAAAAGGGGCAGTCCGGAAATTAATAATTCCGGGCTGCCCCTTTTGATTCTTTATTCGAATGTAGCCATTGTTCGTTTAATGCGTTCAACACCGTCCTGCAGCAGTTCAAATGGACAAGCAACATTAATACGTAAGAAGCCTCTTCCTGATTCCCCATATTTTGTCCCTGGATCTAATGCAACTTGTCCTACCGATAGAAGGCGTGTCATTAATTTCTTTTCTTCAATACCTGTTTTACGGTAGTCAATCCACATTAAATATGTCGCATCAGGAATTTCCACTTCAAGACCTTCAATAGCGTTCAATTCTTTCACAACATATTCCATATTGTTTTTTAAATAAATAAGAAGATCATCCAACCAGGCAGCTCCTTCTGTATAGACAGCCTTTACGGCAGTCGAAGCAAATGTATTTAAACCTAAATTCCCGTGTGCCTGTGTATTTTTCTCGATTGCCGTAAATAGTTTTTTGTCTGGTGCGACAATCATTGCGGCATGAATTCCTGCAATATTAAATGTTTTCGTTGGTGCAATACATGTGATGATTTTTGCCTCGTTTACTTTCGCTAATGTTAATACAGGCGTATACGATTTTTGAATTGAAATATCGGCATGAATTTCATCGGATAATAGATACACATCATATTGAATACAGAGCGCAACTAACTGTTCCAGCTCTTCTGGACTCCATACAATACCGATAGGATTATGCGGATTACATAAAACAAACAGTTTAATACCAGAGCGGAATATTTCTTCAAGCTCCTCAAAATTCATCATATAATGACCGTCTTGTTCGGTTAATTCACATGTCACGACTTCGCGTTTCTGAGCAGTCGGTACATTTGTGAATGGCGGATACGCTGGTGTAGACATACCGATTTTATCGCCAGGTTCTGTAAAGGTTTCGATAACGGTCGCGATTGCCGGCACAACACCAGGCTGGAAAATAATCGTGTTCGGATCAATCGTCCACTGATGGCGGGTACTATACCAGTGAACAATCGCATTTTTTACATCATTGTCGGCAAAAGTGTAGCCGAAGATAGGATGCTCTAATCGAGTTTTTAACGCTTCTGTTAAAGCTGCAGGCGGAGGGAAGTCCATATCTGCTACCCACATCGGAAGTAATTCTGTTGTATCTTTCAAATTGTAGACGACATTCATCATATCCCATTTTACAGATGCGGAACTGCGACGCTCATGAACTTTATTAAAAATAGACATTTGAACCCTCTTTTCTTATGCTTTCTTTCAGATTATGGTATCATACTAACTATTATAAGAGGTAGTAAGGTGAATCAAATGGATAATATTGAAATGAATCAAAAGTGTGTACATTTATTGGAACAGTGGGATCCTTTTAGCTACGGTTCCGAAAGTTATGCAACTGAAACGGCAGATGTAGTTGCTGCACTTCAAAATATTGACGATCCAACAACATTGGCGAAAGTCATTCAAAGAGTTTATGAATACTCTTTTGAACAATGGATTCCTTTTGAGCAATGTGTTGCAATCGCATATAAATTAATTGCCGTAAAATTTGAAGCGAAGTGTATTATATAAAAATGCAGGCGACCTGTAAGTTGAGGTCGCCCGCATTTTAATGTAATCCGTCAATTAAGTTAGAAACCGGTACTTCTAAAACAGTCGATAAAATTAAAATGTTTTGGGTTGAAGGAATTTGCTCACCGTTTTCATAGGCTGTCAGTTTTTCAATACTTACTTGTGTTCGTAATGAAAGCTCTTCAATTGATAACTTCTTTTCCGAACGTAAAGTTTTCAACTGTTCCTGAAACTGCAATTTCATTTCCCATCTCCTCCCCGTATATGTTTACTATCATATGAACAACAACTTATAAAGTCCTCTTAGTTGTGAAAATAAAAAAACTTGTCCGAATTCATATCGAACAAGTTTTTCTAGCTTAACTAAAGAAAACTTTATTAATAAAGATAGCTGCAATTGAAAGTGGCGCTACATAGCGTACAATGAACAGCCAGCAATTATAAACAACTGGTGATGTCATCATTTCTTCACGAGAAATTTTCTTTGAATAATAATATCCGGCAAAAATAGATGTTAAAAAGGCACCGATCGGCATTAAAATCGCGCTCGTTACATAATCGACAAAGTCAAAAATGGAACGTTCAAAAATGGTGATATCCGATAAAATTCCGAATGATAAAGCACTAGGAATACCGATGACAAAAATAATTGATGCTAATAACCAAGATGCTTTTTTGCGCTGGGCAGTTTTTTCCCGAATACCAATGGAAACGACCACTTCCAGCAATGCAATCGCTGAAGTAACTGTTGCAAACAGAAGTAAGATGAAAAATACGAGCAATAAAAACCCGCCAAATGGCAATTGCTCAAAAACAGCTGGAATCATAATAAATACTAAGCCCGGTCCTTCTGTAGGAGAGAACCCTAATGCGAATACGGCAGGGAATATTACAAGACCCGCCAATAAAGAAATCGCGATATTCATACTTGCTACATTGACTGCTGAAGTTACAATTTTTTCTTTCTTAGATAAATAAGATGCGTATGTTATCATTGCCGCAACTCCAATACTAAGAGAGAAGAATGCTTGTCCTAACGCTAACATTAACGTATCGCCGTTCAAGTAAGACCAGTCCGGAATGAACATGAACTTAACGCCTTCCATCGCACCGTCCAATGTAATGGAACGGATAAACAGCAAAATGAAAAATAAGAATAAAATCGGCATCATCCATTTACTCGCTGTTTCAATCCCGTTTTTTATCCCTGCTTGGACAATGAATAATGTTAGAAGCATGAAAGCAGCTTGTGCGATTAACACTTCCCATGGATTGGAAATGATATCTGAAAACAAAGTGCTGAAATCAGCCCCTTGTCCTGTAAGTGAAAAACTAACGGCCCGAACTATATAGCTCAATATCCAACCACCTACAACACTATAGAAGGATAATATTAACCCGCACGCAACAAGACCGATCCAACCGATCATAAACCATGGTTTATTTGGAGCCTGCTCTTTAAAAGATGTAATCGGATCTTTTTGACCGCGTCGTCCAATCATAAATTCCGCAATTAATATCGGCAAGCCAATTAAAACTGTACATATAACAAACAAAATAATAAATACACTACCGCCATTGGTCCCCGCCATATAGGGGAACTTCCAAATCGCGCCAAGACCGATTGCGCTTCCTGCTGCTGCAAGTATGAATCCTATCTTAGATGTAAATTGATCTCTAGATGACAAAACAAAACCTCCTCATATATATGCAATTACTCATTTTACAGTACGATTCACGTATTTAGCAAAAAGTTTTGTGAATTTATTGAATGTAATTATAGAAAGAGAAAAAAATTCATATTTTTTTAGTAAGACTCTTATTTAATGACTTAAAAACGCTAGATTAAAGCGATTCTTTGTTACAGTCCGTCTCATATGTTATAATTTAACATGACATTTACGTATATACGAAAAGAAGGTAGGAACAAAGTATGGCAAAAAAAATTGAAGTGGGTGACGTGCTAACGGGTAAAGTGACAGGAATTCAACCATACGGAGCTTTTGTTGCTTTAGATGAATTTACGCAGGGACTTGTGCATATTTCTGAAATCACATACGGTTTTGTGAAGGATGTAAGTGATTTTTTATCCGTCGGGGATGAAATACAAGTTAAAGTTCTGGATGTGGATACAGATCAAAAAAAAATAAGCTTATCGATACGCGAATTGCAGGAAGTACCGTTTCACCGGAAAAGGGATATGCCGCCTCGACGTACTTTGCAAGATCGGGTTGATGAAGTGGATGCGGATGGCTTTCAAATTTTAAAGGAAAAATTGAAAGATTGGATCGAACAATCTGGACACTAAGAAGGACATGTTCAATTTATTTTTAAATAAGTTGGACATGTTTTTTATATGGAGGAAATTGGTCAGTTTTGAGCAAATTTCGTGAAAAAAGCGCTTTCTTCATTAATTATCAACGGAAATATTAAAAGTGTATAAAATGTGGCTAAATATTTAACAAACTCTGAATAAAGTATGTTACAATGTTGGCGGAAAGACCCAAATAAATCAAAATTTAAAGAGGCGAATAATAAAATGGCTGAAAATTTGAACTTATTTACATCAACTCAAGAAGTAATTCATGAGGCATTAAATAAACTAGGCTATGATGAAGCAATGTATGAATTACTGAAAGAACCGATTCGTATGTTGACTGTGCGTATTCCTGTAAAAATGGATGACGGTGCGACAAAAGTATTTACTGGTTACCGTGCACAGCATAATGATGCAGTTGGTCCAACAAAAGGTGGCGTACGATTCCACCCGATGGTATCGGAAGAAGAAGTGAAAGCGCTTTCGATGTGGATGACGTTAAAATGTGGCATTGTTGATCTTCCGTATGGTGGAGGTAAAGGTGGCGTTATTTGTGACCCACGAGAAATGTCAATGGGCGAAATTGAACGATTAAGTCGCGGTTATGTTCGTGCGATTAGTCAAGTAGTTGGTCCAACGAAAGACATTCCGGCACCGGACGTATTTACAAATGCTCAAATTATGGCTTGGATGATGGATGAGTACAGCCGTATGGATGAATTTAATTCGCCAGGATTCATAACAGGTAAACCAATCGTTCTTGGCGGTTCACAAGGTCGCGACCGTGCAACTGCGGAAGGAGTTACAATTGTCATCGAAGAAGCTGCAAAAAAGCGCAATATCGATATTAAAGGTGCACGAGTGGTTATTCAGGGCTTCGGTAACGCAGGTAGTTTCTTAGCGAAGTTTATGAGCGATTTAGGTGCAAAAGTCATTGGTATTTCAGATGCACACGGTGCGTTGCATGATCCGAACGGTTTGGATATTGATTACTTATTAGATCGCCGTGATTCGTTTGGTACGGTTACGACATTGTTTGAAAATACAATTTCAAACAAAGAGCTTCTAGAACTGGATTGCGATATTTTAGTGCCTGCTGCCATTGAAAATCAAATTACAGCAGACAACGCACATCAAATTAAGGCAAACATTGTTGTAGAAGCAGCAAACGGTCCAACAACAGCTGAAGCGACAAAGATTTTAACAGAGCGCGGTATTCTTCTTGTACCAGACGTTTTAGCATCTGCTGGTGGTGTAACGGTGTCTTACTTTGAATGGGTTCAAAACAATATGGGTTATTATTGGACGGAAGAAGAAGTACGTGAAAAATTATATTCTAAAATGACTACTGCGTTTGAAAATGTCTACACAACAGCACAAAACCGCAATATTAATATGCGTTTAGCTGCTTATATGGTAGGTGTACGCCGTACTGCCGAGGCCTCTCGCTTCCGTGGATGGGTATAATCATTATATTATTAAGTCTCACTCCTATTATTGGAGTGGGACTTTTTTGAAAAATAGGGGGAACCATTGATGAACGAATTTTCATTTTATAATCCAGTAAAGATTCATTTTGGTAAAGGGAGTATCGAACATTTACGAAAAGAACTTCCGCAATACGGCCAGAATATATTAATTGTATATGGTGGAGGAAGTATTAAATCGAATGGTGTATACGATGATATTATGACCATTTTAAATGACTTGAATATGAACGTATTCGAATTATCTGGTGTCGAGCCAAACCCTCGTGTAGAAACAGCGCGTAAAGGTATTGAAATTTGTAAAGAAAATCAGGTTGATATCGTATTAGCAGTAGGGGGCGGTTCAGTAATTGACTGCTCTAAATTAATCGTTGCAGGTGCAAAGGTGGAAGCGGATGCTTGGGATATCGTAACTAGAAAAGTAATGGCAACTGAAGCATTACCATTGGCGACTGTTTTAACATTAGCTGCGACAGCATCTGAAATGAACTCAGGTTCGGTTATTACAAACTTAGAAACAAAAGAGAAGTATGGTTGGGGCAGTCCCGCAACTTTCCCGAAATTCTCGATTTTAGACCCATCTTATACTTATTCGGTGCCGGCAAATCAAACGGTAAATGGTGTTGTTGATACAATGTCGCATATTTTTGAACAGTATTTCAACAATGCGACAAACACGCCGATTACAGATGAAATGAGCGAAGGGATTTTACGCACGCTGATTGAAGTTGCGCCAAAAGCATTGAAAGATCCTTCTAACTACGAGCATCGTGAAACATTAATGCTTGCGGGAACTATCGGTTTAAATGGATTCCTTGCATTAGGCTCACGCGGTGACTGGGCAACACATAACATTGAGCATGCGGTTTCAGCATATTACGATATTGCACATGCAAGCGGCTTAGCTATTTTATTCCCGAACTGGATGAAGCATAATTTACATGTGAATCCTTCGCGTTTTGCAAAATTAGCTGTAAATGTGTTCAATATTGATCCGACAAACAAATCAGAGGAACAAGTTGGATTGGAAGGTATTGAAGCATTATCTGCTTTTTGGACATCTCTTGGTGCCCCAAATCGCTTAGCTGACTATGATATTGATGCTACACACTTCGAAGAAATGGTTGAGCATTGCCTAGTATATGGTCCGTTCGGCAACTTCAATAAACTTGAAGCAGACGATGTACGCAAAATTTTAGAAATGTCTTTATAAGAACGTGAAAAAAGGAAGCGGTCGGATAGTGGGACCAGCTTCCTTTTTATTGGAATCAATTAAATCATGCCTTTTTCTGATTCAGGTTTTGTAGCGATATGTTTCCAGCTGCGTTCTCCATTATCCTCATCGAACGCCAACGTAACTTTTGTCACACCTTTTTGGTTTAACAGCAGTGTTGTTAAATGATCGCGTACATCATCTAAATAAGCGAGAGACAAACTTGGATCTGTTTCCGCAATAAGTTCCACATGTAAAAATTCGCCTTCTTTGATTACTTCAAGTCGTGCGATATCTGTTACATGCGGATCTTCCATCACAAGATTTCCGATATGCACAAGCATTTCCTCATCCGTTTCACCGATTGCACCACGTGCATTATCTAAAAAGACACGGCCAACTACGTAAAACATCATTAAACCGATTACCATTGAAATAAATCCTTCTAATCGGTAAAATTCGGTGAAATATGCAATAACAATTGCTAAAAACGCCAGGACATTACCCGAAGTCGCCACTAAGTCTTCCATCCATACAAGCTTTGTCGCCGGTTTTGCACGCTTTAAATATTTTGCAGACTGGAGAATTATTATCCCCTTAGGTTCTACGCTAACTTCATGAAGCACTTCTTTTGCAGCTTTATTTAAAACAAAACCTTCTAGAATAATACCAATTGCCAATACGCTAAGAGCGATCCAAATTCCTGAAGATTCAGATGCAGGATGGATAAAATGATGCCATCCTTCTTTAATTGTTTCATATGAAAGGATTGCTACAATTAAAACGGCGCCCAAACAGACTAAGTTAACAATACGTCCGTATCCATTCGGGAATTTTGGAGTAGGCGCCTTTTTTGCTAAGGCAGACCCTATGAATACGAAAAATTGGTTTGCGGCATCCCCGAAAGAGTGCATCATTTCGGCAAACATCGCAACATTTCCTGTAAAGAAGAACGCAACTCCTTTAATCGTTCCTAAAAATGTATTGACGAATGCTGCGAGTAAGGACGGTTTATTACCATCCTTTAGTAATTTGAAAAATTCTCCCATTGCGTTTTCCTCCGTTAATCTAAATATTCGATTTTAATATTTACTACATAATCCAATTTCCGAAGCCGGTTATAAAGTTCGATAGTATGGTTCGTTTCGACGGTAGATAATCGTATATCGATTTCATGTAATAGTTTTTCGGAAAATGGTACATCTCGGATTGAAATATTATCGATATACATATCATGCTCCCTCAAATAATCCACGACATTTTTTATATTGTCCGCTTGGTCGGTATTGATAATTAAAGAAACTTCGCGCATTCTTAGACGTTTTGGACCGAACTTCAATAGGAAGGGAGCAAGAAGTTCAATACCCAATACGACAATCAGGACCGTAATAAATGCTTCAATATAAAAACCAGCGCCTACAGCAATTCCGATGGCGGCGGCTCCCCAAATCATGGCGGCTGTTGTCAGTCCGGTAATACTATCATTCCCTTTACGCAAAATAACACCGGCACCTAAAAAGCCAATACCGCTTACAATTTGCGCGGCTAAACGCAATGGATCCATCGTAATGTTGATATCGTCCCGTGCAGGTGTTGAATAGGCAGTCTCAATTGAGATGATTGTAAGTAAACAACTGAATGTCGCGATTACTAAACTTGTCTTTAAACCGACTGGCTTCTTTTTCAATTCCCTTTCGATACCAATAATTAAACTTAGTGTAGCCGCAATTAGTAATTTTAATAAAATTTCTACGGTAAATTTATCATTCGCTAACCATTCCATATCCAAACATCTCCTTCATTTAAAATGGAATTCAAATCCTCTCGAAAAAAAATCTTTAATAAGGTATAGTTTGATAATGTGAATATGAGGTATCGCAAAATATTTCGTATTAGATGATATATATATAGAAAGAAGGGGTTATAGTGGATAAACCACCAATCCACCCGTATATTCCTATTATTATTGGCGTAATCTCTGTTTCCCTTTCTGCAATTTTTGTAAAACTTGCAAGTGCAGATGCTGGAGTTATTGCATTTTATCGTATGCTGTTTTCGATATTGATAATGCTGCCGTGGTTTTTAATGAAATATAGCAATGAAATAAAAGTGCTGTCAAAACGTGATTGGATATTTTCATCAATCGCAGGGGTATTTTTATCATTTCATTTTATATTATGGTTTGAATCATTAAATTACACTTCTGTAGCCAGTTCTACTGTACTGGTAACAATGCAGCCGCTTTTTGCATTTATCGGGACGTATTTATTTTTCAAAGAAAAAATAACGCTGCAGACATTTATTGCAGGGGGCATTGCGATTTTAGGCAGCGTCCTTATTAGCTGGGGAGATTTCCAAATTAGCGGTACGGCACTTTACGGGGATATATTAGCATTAATTGCATGTGCCTTAATAACAGGTTATTTATTGTTCGGGCAGGATGTACGGAAAAGATTATCACTTGTTACTTATACGATGGTCGTGTATTCCGTAAGTACAATTACTTTATTCTTTTATATTATTATAAAAGGGGAATCATTCGGTCCATATCCGGCGATTGATTGGATGTGGTTTATTTTATTGGCGATTATTCCAAACTTATTAGGGCATAATCTTTTCAACTGGGCATTGAAATGGACAAGTACGAATGTAATCTCGATTGCGATTTTATTCGAACCGGTTGGTGCAGCGTTACTTGCGATTTTGATCTTCAATGAATATTTGACTGTTTCCCAAATAGTAGGCGGATTAGTCGTTATTTTGGGGATTATGTTGTTTGTAGTAGACTTTAAAAAGTTTTTTAGAAAAAAAGCTTGATTTTAACTATCCTTTTGAGGTATATTATTACTTGTCCTTAAGAGGATGGTTACTTCGAAAATATTTTACAATAATTATTGACTTCAATAAAACATTGTAATATACTAATGTAAGTCGCTATTGAAGCGAAAGAATATTAGGAAATGTTATTGACATAATAGTTATAAAATGATAACATTGAGAAGTTCCTTTTGGGAGCACAATGAACCTTGAAAACTGAACAAGCAACGTTAATGAAACAAGCTTCTTAAATGAAGCAAACAATAGATTTCAACTTCTAACGAAGTTGGATCGCTAGCAAAGCAAATGAGCTTTCAAACTACTTTTATGGAGAGTTTGATCCTGGCTCAGGACGAACGCTGGCGGCGTGCCTAATACATGCAAGTCGAGCGGAAATTTTATTGGTGCTTGCACCTTTAAAATTTTAGCGGCGGACGGGTGAGTAACACGTGGGTAACCTACCTTATAGATTGGGATAACTCCGGGAAACCGGGGCTAATACCGAATAATACTTTTTAACACATGTTTTGAAGTTGAAAGACGGTTTCGGCTGTCACTATAAGATGGACCCGCGGCGCATTAGCTAGTTGGTGAGGTAACGGCTCACCAAGGCAACGATGCGTAGCCGACCTGAGAGGGTGATCGGCCACACTGGGACTGAGACACGGCCCAGACTCCTACGGGAGGCAGCAGTAGGGAATCTTCCACAATGGACGAAAGTCTGATGGAGCA